>JACOUZ010000195.1 GCA_016177515.1 Acidobacteriota bacterium | reverse complement strand
GATCAGGTTCTGAAGGCATTCCCAAAGGAAGTGAAACTGGTCTTCAAGCAATTCCCCCTCAACATCCACCAGTATGCCCGCCAGGCGGCGGTCGCATCCATGGCGGCGAACGCGCAGGGGAAATTCTGGCCACTGCATGACAAGATGTTTCAGAACTTCACCGCCATCAACGAGGAGAACATCAAGAAATGGGCCCGGGAGATCGGGCTGAACCCGGCGGAGTTCGAGAAGGCCATGCAGTCCGGCCAGCATGAGGCCCAGGTGCAGAAGGACATCGCCGACGGGGCCGCCGCCAGGGTTCTCGGGACACCCACCCTGTTCATCAACGGCAAGCGGGTGCAGGATCGCTCGTTCGAAGGATTCAAGAAGGTGATCCTGGAGGAGCTCGCTGCTGCGAAGGGCTCTCCTCCGCCGGCCCCCAGAAAACCGACCGCCGCCGCCAAAACGCCGGGCAGCCCGTAGGCCAGGAGCCTGTCCAGGCAGCGGTGCCGGCTCCTAGCTCCCCCCGTCCTTCCCCATCCTTCCCTCAAGCCTGTGCAGGAGAATTCGCAGTTCCGCGGCCTGAGCCTGGCCCGGATCCAGCCGGAGCGCTGCCTCGAGGTGCTCGATCGCGCGCGCCGGATCGCCGATCCTCTGGGAGTACAGGAGTCCCAGGCTGCGGTGTGCGTCGGCCAGGCCCGGATCGATCGCGATCGCCTTTTCGTATTGTCCGGCCGCCTCCGTGAAGCGGCCCCGGAGAGCCAGAAGGTACCCCAGAAAATTGGCGGCCCGGGCCGATGGCTCCTTCGCCTCGGACGCCACCCGGAATTCCCGCTCGGCGATGTCCAGGCTCCCTTGATCCAGGGCCACCTCCCCCAGACCGCGGTGCGACTCGGCAAGATCCGGATCGATCCGGGACGCCTCCCGGAACTGCTCCGCCGCCTCGCTCTTACGCGACGCGGCGTTCAGGGCATCCGCGAGGTTGATGCGGAAGATGGCCATGCCGGGCTCGATCTGGACCGCCCGCGCGAGGTTGGATGTCGCCGCCTGCGGGTTCCCGCGCCGGAGTTCGATCGATCCCAGGTTGTTCCAGGCGCGGGCCGATCGCGGGTCGAGCTCGAGCGCACGGCGGAAGGCCGCCTCCGCTCGGAAGTCGTCGCCCGCCGCCCGGTAGGCCGTCCCGAGGTTCACGGCGAGGTCCGCACTGCGCGGATCCAGGCCCGCGGCGCGCTCGAGCAACTCCAGCGCTTCCAGCGGACGGCGCTGCTGCAGGAGCGCCATCCCCAGGTTGACGCGCGCATCCTGGAAATCCGGATAGATCCGGAGCGCCGCCCTGTAGTTCTCCTCGGCGTCGGCGTAGCGGCCGGCCTTCAGGTGGCCGTTGCCCAGGTTGTAGCGAATGCGAGCGCAGCGGGGAGAGACCCTGGCCGCGCTGCTGTAGAGAGCGAAGTCGTTCCTCCACTCCGGAATGCGCGCCCAGGAGCGCGCGGCGAGGATCAGGATGGCGACCGCGGCGACGCCGGCCGCCAGCCGCCGGGACTGCCGTCCCGGGGCCCGATCGACCGCCCAGCCGGCCACCAGGCACAACCCCAGGGTGGGCAGGTACATCAACCTTTCCGCCAGCAGTGTCCCGATGAAAAGGACGACGTTGGTCGTCAGGCAGGCGCTCGCCGCCATGAACAGCAGGGCGAATCCGCACACCGGGACCCGGCGCAGCAGCCAGACACCCACGGCGACAACCGCGATGAGAACCAGGAGGCCCATGACGGCCAGCGGATCGAAGATCGTGCGGATGACCGGGATCTGATCGTAGGAATAGTCGGCCGACAGCGTCCGGGGCCAGAGGAGGAGGCGCACATAGCGCGCCAGTGTGCCGAGTCCCGTGAGTCGGCCGGCGAGCGGTCCGGCCGCGGCAGCGGGATTGTCGACGAAGGGAATCGGCTGGCCGATTCCGATCGTTCCCAGGACTCCGGCCCGGGCCCCGAGGTAGACCGCGGTGACGATCGCATATCCGGCATAGAGCCTCGTCCGGCGGAGCGGAGGTGCCCGGCGCGCTTCCGGCATCGCTCTCTCCGCCAGCAGGACGATCGCCGGTGCGACGATGGCCGACTCCTTGGCGAGCACGCCGCCGAGGGCCGAGGCCCAGGCGGCGGCCGTCCACCACCCGCCGCGCCCCGGGACTGCCAGAAGGGCGCGGCGGTGGCAGAGGACCGCAGACAGGACACCGATCGCCGCCAGGATCTCGGCCCGGCCGACGATGCCGGCCACCGCCTCGACGTGCACGGGGTGCACGGCGAACAGCGCCCCGGTCACCACCGCGCCGGCCGGCCGGCCGGGCAGAAGACCAAGCGCCAGCCGGGTCACGAGAAGGGTGGCAAGGGCGTGCAGGAGCGCATTGACCGCATGGAACCAGGCAGGTCGCATGCCGGAGACCGCTCGATCGAGGGCCAACGACACGCTCGTCAGCGGGCGGTAAAGGGTGCGGGAATGCTGCGGCACGTTCCAGTAAGGGTTGACTAGAAGCCTCGGCAGGGCGCCGATGTCGTGCATCAGCGGGTTGGCTTCGATCATCCCACGGTCGTCGAACACGAAATCGTGTCCGAGGGTCGGAAGGTAGAGCAGGAGGGCGAGGAGCGGACAGGCAAGAAGGGCCGGCCGGCGACCCTTCAAGGACCGGCTGGCTCCGGGAGGGCCGATTCGGGCTCGATGGAGGATCTCACGAGCTCCACCTGGCGGTCGGCCCCCGGACCGACGTTGATGAGGCCGTCAAGACGTGTGCGGCGCCCGGCTTCGACCGGGACGTCCGTCAGGAATCCGGTCGTCCGGTGCACCCAGCTCCCGTCCCCTTTCATGAGATCGAAAGCCGCATAGACATCGTAGGTGCCGGGGTCGAGATCGAACTCCAGCCGTTCGGGGAGGCCGACGCACCGGTTCCACTCCTCCCAGTAGGGCACCAGGGTATCGGGCGACTTGGGGATTTGCTTGGGCCGGGGCGGCGGCTGATCTTCGTTGAAGATCGTGGGACCCCTTGGCACGGACTTCTGGGTCATGCCCACCTTGGAAGCCGGGCGCCAGGTGGCGGTGCGATACACCGGCGACTCGAAGAGCATCAGCACCGTGGCGGCGTCTCCTCTCCTGACCGCCGCCAGTGTGAATTGGTACCCGAAGGTGAACACTTCGTTTCTCTTCTGCAGCCGGCCCTCCTTCTCGGGAGGCCGAACCAGACGATCGTCGGGATAGGTGCACCAGCGACGGTTCCCGTCGAGGTGGAGGGCCAGACGGCTTTTGCCCGGCTCCGGAGACGGGGAGAGCAGGGGGGCCTGGATTTCGGGAGGCCTGGCAGGGGGCGGTACCACCTCCTGCCTCGCCGGGCGCTCTGCGCCGCCCCCGGCCGCCCTCACCTCCCCCGGTGCCGCCGGCGTTGCGCCCAGCATCGCGGCCAGCAGGGAGGCGGCGGCGAGTTCCCGGCGGTGCGTGCCGTGCTTGTGTGCTACATTTCGATCGTCGCGGCTCTTCATGAGAGCCGGAATTATACTGCGTGGCCGGGCGCCGGTCTATGAATCGCCGGCGGGGCAGGCTGGACGCATTTCCCGGAACTGCCCGTGCTTCTTCTACCGAGGTTGACGAACGCAGATCTGGGAGCTCACGCCCCCAGCGAGGGTGTGGGGAAGTTCGTGGAAAGGGCTCCAGTACGTGGTCAACTTCTGGAAGGCGGGCAGTTCCGGGAATCTCACAATCTCTCTCCAGCAGGTATCGCGAATTTCCCTGGTTGATCCAACCCGTGTAGTCTCGACTCTACCCAAGATATAGGGGCTTGTCAAGAGAGAAGTACTAAATCTGGGGAGAAGGGTGATCGAGGACGTCCTGACCGCCCTGGAGTTTGACCAGGTCCTGAACCTCCTGGCCGCCGAGACCGTCACGCCGCCGGGATCCGCCCTCGCCCTGGCCCTCCGGCCCTCCTTCGACCCTGCGACCGTCGGGCACGAGAACCGGCTCGCATCCGAGATGACCGGCTATGCCGACAGCCGGGGGGCTCTCCCGTTCGGCGTCGTCCCGGATCCGATGCCGATGCTGTCGCGGCTTGAGATAGAGGGATCGGTCCTGGCCCCTCTCCAGGTCCTCGACCTGGTCGCCCTGATGAAAGCCGGCCGGACCCTCAAGTCGACTTTGACCGAGGCGCGCGCCGAGTTCCCGGCCCTCTGGGGCATTGCCCGCGACCTCCCGGATCTCGGGAATCTCGTCCGCTTCCTGGACGGCAAGATCACCACCACGGGCGAGCTGGAGGACGGGGCCAGCGACGAGTTGCGCGCCGTGCGCCAGGAGATCCGCAGGCGCAACGAGCGCCTGAAGACGGCGCTCGACGCGATCGTCGGCCGGCCCGAGGTCGCGCGCGCCCTGCAGGACACCTTCATCTCGATCCGGAGCGACCGGCACGTCATCCCGATCCGCGCCGAGGCGCAGTCCTCCCTGCCGGGTATCGTCCACGGCGTCTCCGGCAGCGGCGCGACCGTCTTCGTCGAACCGATCGAGACGGTCGATCTGAACAACGAGATCGTGACGCTGCGCGATCGGGAGGCGGCCGAAATCCAGCGCCTCCTGCAGGAATACAGCGATCTCCTGCGCGGGCGGCTGCCCGAGATGCGCACACTCAGCGCCGGAGTCGGCAGGCTCGACGTCTTTTCCGCCAAGGCCCGCCTGGGGCGGAGATTGCGCGCCCGCACCGCCGGGCCGTCCGCCTCGGGCGAGCTGCGTCTGGGCGGCGCCCGCCATCCTCTCCTCGAGCTCTCGCTCCAGTCGCAGGGACTCTCGATCACGCCGCTCGACCTCGAGATCCCCGCGGCAACGAGGGTCCTGATGATCAGCGGCCCCAATACCGGCGGCAAGACGGTCGCCCTGAAGACCGCGGGCCTTTTGGCCCTGATGTACCAGTCGGGGATGCCGGTGCCGGTGGCAAGCGCCCTCCTGCCGGTCTTTCGCGGCATCTACATCGACATCGGCGACCGCCAGTCGATCCCGGATCGCCTGAGCACCTTCTCGGCACGCATGACGAACGTCGCCGGGATAGCCGAGCTGCTCGCCGCTCCGGCGCTGGTCCTGCTTGACGAGATCGGCACCGGCACCGACCCCGAGGACGGCGTCGCCCTGGCGACCGCGATCGTGGACCACCTGCGCGGCCGGGGCGCCCTGGTGATCGCCACCACGCACCTGGAGGCCCTCAAGGCCTACGCGGCCACGACCGGGGGATGCGCCAACGCGGCCATGCACTTCGACGAGACGACCTCCACGCCGACCTACCGCCTCATCCCCGGCATCCCTGGCCGCAGCGGCGGCCTGGAGATCGCCGCGCGCCTGGGCCTGCCGGCCGCCGTCCTCGAGGAGGCCCGCGCCCGGCGCGGCCACACCGGGGAGCAAATCTCCTCCTACCTCGCCCGCCTTCACGAGATGTCGCATGACCTGGAGGAGCGTCTGCGGGAGGCGAGCGATGCGAAGGCGCGGATCGCAAGGGAGCGGGCCGCGTTGGCGGCCGAATTCAGCGCCAAGGAGGCGCGCCGCAGGGAGGCCGTGGCGGCCGAGATCGAGATGGCCCTCACGGCCATGCGCGAGGAGGGGGAGCGCTACCTTCTGGCGATCAAGGACCGGAAGGTGGCGGCGCTGTTGCGGCGCCAGGAGGTGAAGGCATCTGCCGCCCTGCGTGCCCGGGCTCGGGCCCTCATCCGTCAGGCGACCGGAGCCGCGCCCGCGCCGGGACCGATCGAACCGCCTCCTCCCGGCACGCCGGTCCTGGTCGAGGGGATGGGGTTGCGCGGCACGCTCGATTCGGTGCGCGGCGACCGGGCCGTCGTCCTGGTTCGCGGGAGGAGGGTGACCGTGGCTCTGGCCGACTGCCGGCCGGAGAGATCGATTGCGGATGCCGCCGTCCGGTCACCGCGGTTGCCCGCAGGGGTCACCCTGGCGCGCAAGCCGGGCGCGGAGGCGGCGGCCGAGGTCCGGGTTCTGGGCCGGACCGTCGAGGACGGGCTTGCCCTGGTGGACAAGTACCTCGACGATGTCTACCTCCAGGGGCTCACCCCGGTCCGCATTGTCCATGGCGTCGGATCGGGACGCCTGAGGAAGGCGGTCGCCGATCTCCTGGCGCACCATCCACACGTCGATTCGTTCAGGAGCGCTCCAGCCGATGAAGGTGGAGCGGGAGTGACAATCGTCGATCTGCGGATCTAGCCTGTCCAAGTATTCGGCCAGGCGCCTGATCAGCGCAGTCCCCAGTCCGCCTCCGAGGCCGTTCGATCGGCACGCGGATCCAGGATCCGCGTGCCGGTCCCCTCGATGACACAGCCGAGCGACCAGGAGCGCGGGCGGTCCTCCGCCGGATCGAAGGCGACGATCCGGTAGCGTCCCGGGACAACGCCCTCGAACCCAAAGCGTCCGTCCCCGTCGGAGATGGCGCGCGCCACGGCATGGCGCTGGAAGATTGCTGCGGCCCGCTCGCGACAATCCTGAATCGCGTGCAGGCGCTCCCGTTCGGCCACCTTGAGCCGCGCCTTGATCTGATCGCTGCGGGTCGTGGCCTCGCGGAAGTTGCTCGATGAATTGAGGGAGCCCTGCAGCTCGATTCCGAGGCCCTCGATCTGCCGATCCAGTGCTCGGACGCGTGCTCCACATTCCTCACCGCCAATGCGGTGCTCGGCATCGAGGGCCTCGCCGTCCCGCGCCAGGAGCACGAGCACCCCGGCGCCGGCGGCGCCTCCCGCCCGGATATCGGGCGCCAGCACGCCCAGGATCCGTGCGCCCCCGGCCGCCGCCGGCGGAGCGCCTGCTTCAGGCGCCGGCGCGGCCGCCGGCCCCTGGGCCGCCATGGTCCAGCCTTCCAGCCTGACGCGCCGCCAGCCGTCCCGCTCTTCCAGGACGGTCAGGACGGTCTCCCCGCGCACCGTGGCGAGCCACGTTCCCTTGGGATGGTCGAGCAGCACGAGATCGGCCGCCCCTTCACCGGAGGCGGCGGACAGGAGAGAGAACTGCGCCGTGACGATGAGGGCCGGCGCCAGAATGCGCTTCATTTCTTGTTCTCCGGATCGGAGTGGGTGTCGCGTCCGGGCCCGATCGATCCCCGGTCGCGTTGCAAATCCGTATGTGCGCGCCTTCGTCTTGATCGAAGCGGCGGCGTTCCTATATTCGCAGCAGCACGTAAACGACCGCGGAGGAAGCCGGTGCTCAAGTCCAAGGTCATCCAAACGATCGTCGCAACCTGCCGCCGGCCGGACCCGGGCGCCGGGGCCGCGTCGCCCGGCGTCCGCTCGCCGGCCGCCGGCGGAGGCGTGGCCGACCCGGCGCCGCTGGTTCGACGCGGCCGGCGGCCCGCCGCCATGCGCGATCCACGGCTCGGGCAGACTCCCTCACCCCGCACACCGGCCCCTCGGCGCTCCCGCCGGTTGTAGGGATCCCGGCGACCGGCGGCGCCTCCACCTCCGCCCGTCTCAGTGGTCCTTGTCCCCGTCCGGTTGGGAATAGGTCTGGATCCACTCGCCCGCGGGGCCGAGCGCGGCCTGGGACTTGGGGCCGTCCGCTTCCAGCTCCGCGATGTCGCGCTCCTTCTGGCGGATCTCCACCAGGCTCCGGTCGAAGGTGTCGACGGCGGCGGCGTGAGCCGCGGCCATCTC
>JACOUZ010000213.1 GCA_016177515.1 Acidobacteriota bacterium | reverse complement strand
GTCCTGGCGCTCGCGGCGTTCGGGTGGGCGACGAGGGCGGGCGCGGCGGGGCCGGTGGGCTAGGAAATCAGGGTGGCGCGCCGCCTTTCCCGGAATCCTTGGATGAACCAGAAAAATGGGCCGGCGGACGATCCGCCGGCCCCACCCCCTGCCGGGGTGCCTGAAGCTCGTGCGAACGGCTTATTTCGACGCCATCTCGCCGTTGCCGGCGTGCTCGAGCATGTGCTGGCCGACGACTTTCGCCAGGGCATCGGCGGGCCAGGTCGCAAGGGTGAGCGGGACCTGCCGCTCGCTGCCGTTGCGCTTGATGGTGTAGGTGACGTTCTGGCCCGGCTTCCAGTCCTTGCGGGCCTTCATCAGTGCGTCCTCGTTGTTCTGTGTGATCGGGACGCCGTTCAGCGCCACCAGGACGTCGCCGGCCTGGATGCCCGCCGCCTCGGCCGGACTGCCGGGGAATACCTTGGTGACCGCGTACCCTTCGGCGACGTCCGTGTCAAGCTCGACGCCCACCCAGCCGCTGTTCTTCATCTTGTTGGCCATGTGGTCGAGACAGTCCTGGGTGCTGTACTTGCACTTGCCATGATCGCCGCCGGCGAACGCCGGCAGCGCGGCGACGACCGCGATCACGAGGATTACCAGCCAGAGGTGACGGCGCATGCTTCGGTCCTCCATGGGAAAAGGGGGGGTGCGTGAATCGGACTGACCGGCAACCGATGGTTGCCGACTGCTGTGTGGGGGAGGGTTCGGATTGGAGGGAACGCTCATCTGGAAAACCTTCTCCACCGATTGCCGGGCCAGTCCGTCGTTCACGTTTCCTGACTGCAACGCGCCGAAGTGTACGGGGAGCGCGTGTAAATGTCGCCAAGCAGGGGGTAAAAAACTGTCTAAGATGTCAACAGATGTAAAGCGTGGCCCGCGGGCGCCGGGCCCCGGGCGGTCCGCTGTATATTGGCGGTCCTCTCTAGATTGAGGAATCCTCCGGGGGCGTGACGGTGGGCAGGATCGCGGCTTTTTTGAAGAAACACTCCCTGTGGGCCGGCTTCCTCGCGGCGCTGGCGCCGCTTCTCGTCATGCTGGCGCTGCAGTTCGTGTGGCTCGCCCGGCTCAAGCAGGTTTCGGCCCTCGCCCAGAAGGCGGCGCACAGCAACTACCTCGAGGCCATCGGGACGGAGGTCCAGTACTTCTACCGCGCGACGGCCGAGCGCGCCCTGAACCTGCCGGCGTCGCTGTTCACGGAGAAACGCCTCGAGGAGGCGGCGCACTACTGGAGCAGGAAGCCGGTGAAAGGCGTGCGCCGGCTGTTCCTGGTCGACTACACGCGCGATCCCTTCGGCAACTTCTACGTCTTCGACCCGGACCACTCCGGGCTGGACCCTCTGCCGGCGTCCGACGAGGCGCTGGCAATTATCGTGGCCTGCGCGCCCCTGCAGATCCAGAGCTATCGCGGCAGCGTGTCGCGGTCCCAGGCGCTCAAGGTGGACGAGCGTGACGCGGAGTTCCGGCTGATCCTCAATCCCATCACCGACGACGCCTTGCACGTGGTCGGCGTGACGGGCATGATCCTGGACGAAGAGCATTTCAAGGCTCGCCTGCTGCCTGCGGTCATCGACAAGGCCCTGCCGGTCTTCTTTCCCGGCAGCGGCGGTGACTACCTGACGGTGACGGTGCGGAATGCCTCGGGGGAGGTGATCCTGAGCACGCGCGATGACAGGACGGGCGGTGAATCGGCGACGGAGCGCGAAGCGGCGTACCGGGGCGTCTCGGCGTCGTCCCCCTTCCCGTTCGTGTTCACCGACTGGACGATGAGCCTGCACGGCCCGGGGACGACCCCGGAGCAGTGGGCCCGGGTCAACTTCGCGTACAACGTCGCGCTGTCGGCCGTCCTGGCCGCCGTCCTGGTGGGCGGCATCGTCCTGGCGCTCCGGGCCGCGGATCGGGCGGTGCGGCTGTCGGAGATGAAGTCCGACTTCGTGTCGAACGTGTCGCACGAGCTGCGCACGCCGCTGGCGTCGATCCGCGTGTTCGCCGAGCTCTTGCGGCTCGGCCGGGTGCAGTCTCAAGACAAAGTCCAGGAGTACGGCGAGTACATCGAGGCGGAGAGCCGGCGGCTGTCGCGGCTGATCGACAACATCCTGGATTTCGCCCGCATCGAGTCGGGGCGCAAGGAGTACGAGTTCGTCCTCGCCGACCTGCGCGAGGTGGTGGCCGCGACCGTCAGGACCTTCGACGCGCACCTGCGGCACAGCGGCTTCCGCGTGACGCTCGAGGGGCTCGACCGGCCGCTGCCGGAGGCGTCGATCGACGCCGACGCCATCGGCCAGGCGTTGCACAACCTCCTCGACAACGCCGTGAAGTATTCCGGCGACTCGAAGGAGATCGAGGTGCGACTGGCCGAGGACGGCGGCTTCCTGGTGCTGTCGGTCCGCGATCACGGCATCGGCATCCCGCGCGGCGAGCAGGAGAAGATCTTCGACCGCTTCCACCGGGTGGGGACCGCCCTGGTGCACGAGGTGAAAGGGAGCGGCCTGGGCCTGTCGATCGTGCGGCACATCGTCCAGGTGCACGGGGGGCGCGTATCGGTCGAGAGCGGGCCCGGAGCGGGGAGCACGTTCACCATCCGCCTGCCCGTGCGGCGGGAGGCGGGGGAAGAGGCATGCCCAGGGTCCTGATCGTCGAAGACGACGACTCGATGGTCGCCGCGCTGCGCGACGGGTTCGAGTACGAAGGGTACACGGTGTCCCTGGCGCGCGACGGCGAATCCGGCCTGCGCCAGGCGTCTGCGAACGCGCCGGACCTGGTCATCCTGGACGTGATGCTGCCGAAGATGAGCGGCCTGGACGTGTGCCGCGAGATCCGCAAGGCGGGGAACACGGTCCCGATCATCATGCTGACGGCCCGCGGGCAGGAGATCGACAAGGTCCTGGGGCTGAAGCTGGGGGCCGACGATTACGTCACCAAGCCGTTCGGGTTCCTCGAGCTGATGGCGCGCGTCGAGGCGGTGCTCCGGCGCGCCACCGGCCGGCCGGTCCAGGTCGAGAGCTTCGAGTTCGGCAGCGTCAAGGCCGACTTCAAGCACGGCGAGGTGCGCCGGAACGGCAAGCTCCTCGACCTGTCGGCGCGCGAGGTCCGCCTGCTGCAGTACTTCGTCGAGCACCGCGGGGAAGTGGTGTCCCGCGACCGGCTCCTGGACGCGGTGTGGGACTACGACTCCGCCCCGCTGACCCGCACCGTCGACATGCACGTCGCCAAGCTGCGCAAGAAGATCGAGGACCGGCCGGCGCAGCCGCGCTACCTCGTCACCGTACAAGGCCATGGGTACAAGTTCAACGGGTGAGACGGCGCCGTTCGGCCGGGACTTGCCTCGGAGG
>JACOUZ010000200.1 GCA_016177515.1 Acidobacteriota bacterium | reverse complement strand
TGATGGGACGCTGGGCCGGCGCCACGCAGGGGGGAGGACAGGTGCTCGAGTTCCTGGTGACCGGCGATCCCCTGGACTGGCGCCCCCTCGCTCAGGTCACTATCTGGTTCCGCAACGGGAAACGGGAGTCGGTCCTCGTCATCCCGCCGGCTTCGACCACGCCCGGCACCATCGACCCGGGCAGCCTCGTCCGGCTGGCGCTTCAGATCGACGCCGCGCTCGCGCAGGACGTCGCGGAGATCGTTATGATCTGCGGCGAGGGAATCCTCAGGATCACGCTCTGATGGATCTCGATGTCGAGCTGCGCGCAATCGCCCTGGGCGACACGGATGCCCTCGCGCGCTGGATGGCCGGAGCGGAGCGCCCGCTCCGGCTGTCTCTCCGCCGGTTCGCCGCGTCGGTGGACACGGAGGCCGTGATGCAGGAGACGCTCCTGCGGATCTGGCAGGTCGCCGATCGCTGCCGGCCCGACGGCCAGCCCAATTCCCTGCTGCGCCTCGCCCTGCGCATCGCCCGCAACCTCGCCCTCGGCGAGATCAGGCGGAGCAGGGCCGCGCCCACGGACACCGGCATGAACGATCCCCCGGATCCGCCCGCCCCCGAACCCGGGCTCCCCGATCCCGCCCTGTGGCAGCGCATCCAGGATTGTCTCGAAAGACTCCCGCGCAAGCCCGCGGCCGCCCTGGCCGCCCGCATCGAATCGGCCGGCGCCCTACCCGACCGCCGCCTGGCCGACCAGGTCGGCATGCGCTTGAACACGTTTCTGCAGAACATCACCCGGGCCCGCAGGCTCCTGGCGCGCTGCCTGCAACAGTACGGAATCGAGGTTGCCTGATGGATCCGCGCGACCGGGACGCCCTCATCGAGGCGGCCCTCACCGCCTGGCGCCCCCGCTCTCCCGATGGCCGCATACTCTCTCACCCTGCCTGGGCGGATCTGCCGGGAGACGACCGCGAGGCGGCCTTCGACGCGACGCTGCAGGCGCGTTCACTGGAAAGCCTGCTCGACCCGGACAGACTCTCCACGACCGCGCGCACCATCCTGAGACGGATCATCGGTCTGGCGCGATAGTCGTATGCGCGTGCAATCGCTCAACGAGTGAGCGCCCGGCGTACCGAATGGTTCTCTCACCTTGAATGGTCATTGCGAGGGAGGCTGCCCATTCCACGAGCGCGAGGGGCGACCTACAGATGCTCGTCCAGGCGCGTGAGCACCTCGAGCAGGCGCTCCAGGACGGCGGAGGGGGGCTCGTGCCCGAAGTTGTGGAGGACGAGCTCCTTGGCGTACAGCCGTCCGAGGTAGCGCCGGCGGCGGGCGGGTTGCGGGCGCGCGGCCTGATAATCGGCGTGGGCGGAGTTCACCTCGAGCTTCCCCGTGGCCCCGTTCCAGCGGGAGCGCCATGTCTCTCCTGCCGCGTGCACGAAGACCGGGGGCGGAAACGCCCGGCGCGCCGCCTCCGCCTCCACGAGGACCTCCGCCTCCGCCGACGCCTCGCGCATGGGCTCGTCCCCGGCCGCCGCGCGCTGGCCCTCGGCCGCGGCGTCCGGGCGCGGAGTGCCGCCCCCGCCGCCCTGGCGCACGCGCACCGCGAGCCGGCCGCGCCCCGGACGGTCTCCCGCCTCGACGATCGCCCGGCCGCCGGGCTCGACGATGAGCGAGGCCGCGCCGGGAGAAAGTGTCCAGGCGTACTCCAGGCCCCGGTCAATCTCCGGCACGAACCCGTTCTGGATGACGAGACCCGAGGCGTCGAACGCGACGGCCGCCAGCCGGCGCCGCCGTCCGACCGCGACCCGCACGGTCGCGGGCCTGATGACGACGCGCTCGAGCGGTCCGGTGAGCAGGGCCGGCTGCAGGATCGGCTCCGCCCCCGGCTCTTCGTCTTCGGGAGTTCCGCCGGGAGCGGCCCCCGCCACAGCCTCGCCGGCGCCGGGCGGGGCTTCGGCACCGGCCGCGGCATTCTCCGGCTCACCCGGTGCCGCGTCCCCGCCTCCGGGGACGGCGTCGGGGCCCCCGGGCCGCCCCTCCCCGCCGCCCGCGAAGGGCCGCCGGCCATCGGCGCCGAACCATTCGTAGTCCCCCGGGGGAAGGTCCTTGAGAAGGCGCGCGAAGGCCGACTGCAGCTCGCGCACCAGCGACCGCCCGGCCTGCTCGTCGCGCGCCTCTTCCTCGCGGCGCAGCCGCTCCAGGAGGATCGGCTCCACCCCGCGGACCGCCTCCACGAAGGGGTGATACGAGGCGTCCGGGGTGAACCCCTCGCGCGACGCCGGCGCCACCAGGAAATCGGCGTAGTCGAGCGCCCCTTCCAGCCTTCCGGTGGACCAGGGCTCGCGCGCGAACTCCGGGAGCGCCGCGATGTCCTGGCAGACGCGCGTCCCGAGCCGGTAGAGCCCCACGGCCGGCCGCTCCGCGCCCGTAAGCGCCTCCGGAGCCAGGTAGATCTCGGCGCGCACGGGCGGGTGGTCCGCCACCGGAATTTCACCGATCTCGGCGATCCGCTCGCCGCGGAACACCGCCGGGCGCACCTCCAGTGTCTTGGAGGGGGGCAGGCGGTCCTCGAGGATGATCGTCACTCCCTGTCGCCGGATCCGCTCGCGCAGCTCCTCCCCGAGATAGCGCTGCAGCCTCTCCGCCGTCAGCCGGCTCTGGACCTCGCGATGCACTTCGTGAATTGTGACGTCCACGCCCGGCCCCGCGCGGCCGCCCAGATAACGGCGGCGCTCGTAGGTCCTCGACCCGCTGCGCAGGATCATCATGTGCGGCGGCGCCTCCCCGGTCTGCGACACCATCTCCAGCTCGCGGCCGATCGACCAGAATCCCAAAAGCCCGATGCCGAACTCCCCCTGGACGCCGCCCCGCTGGCGCTCGTCGAGGCGTCGCTTGAGGGAGTCGCAGATGTGCGTCGCGACGTAGTCGAAGTCGGGAACCCCCTCTTCGTTGAGCGGCACGCCGCGCCCGTCGTCGGACACCCGCAGGAAGACCCGGCCGCGGCGGCGCCCGCGGGTGATGCTGACGCGGCTCGCGCCGGCGTCGATGGAGTTCTCCACCAGCTCCGCGACCGCCTTCTGCGGATTGGCCTGGGAG
>JACOUZ010000199.1 GCA_016177515.1 Acidobacteriota bacterium | reverse complement strand
TCGCTGCTCCAACCGGTCCGGCCGCCGCCTCCGCGAGCCGGCCGGGCTCGAGCTCGTAGGCGAACGATAAACGGATGCGGATGGAGGCGCCCTCCTCGGTCCGCCTCTCGACGTCCACCCCCTCCAGACGGCCGGCAAGCGGGATGAACGGGACGCGCGCGAACGGCCGCCGCAGCCGCCAGCCCGACTCGCGCAGCGTCCCGCCGATCGCGGCGACCGAGCCCTCCGGCACCCGCACGAACAGGGCCGCGAGGGCGACGGCCGCGACGGCCGCGAATCCGATTCCGATCGGGACGACGCGCCGGAGCGGCGGGCCGGTGCGGGCGGCCCGGACGGGGGGCGGCGACCCGGGACGCAGGGGAGGACGAAGGCGGCTCACGCGGCCGAGTATACAAAAAGGAGCGGCCCCCTTGCGGGGGCCGCCCGGATCAGGAGGCTATCGGTGCTGCCTGACTCTAAAAGTCCCAGCGGGCCGCCAGCCGCCATTGCCGCGGCGACTGGTACTGGAGCGCCTTCAGGAAGTCCGGGTCGGTGACACCGGCCGTCAGCTCGACGTTGTCGTCGAACAGGGTCGGCTCCTGGGACCTGAAGACGTTGAAGACGTCCAGGATCAGCGACAGCTTCGTCTTGCCGAACGTGATCGGGTAGTCGCCGTGCAGATCGAGGGTCACCAGGTCCGGCGTCCTCCCGAGGTTGCCGCGCTTCACCGGATCGTAGTCATACAGGAAGATGAAGCCGGAGCCGTCGGGATCGGACAGCGCGGACGACAGGCTCTTGGTCTTGCGCAGCTCATATCCGGTCCCGGGGTCGGCCCAGTAGGCGTACGTCGGATTGATTCCCGGGATCTCCCCGCTGTTCTGGTAGATCGGGTGCGCCAGCATCGAGGTGCGGGGCACGCCCGAGGCCCAGGAGAAATTCGCCCCGACGCGCAGCTTGTTGTTGAAGGTGTACGAAGGGTAGACGTGCAGCACGTGGCTGACGTCCGCCGGCAACGGCCCGGCGGCGAACTGCCCGGACACCAGGGGCGAGTTCGGGAAGTCGTACAGGGATGTGATGTTCGGGTCGCTCTGGCCGTTGTCGTTGCGGAACAGGCCCTCATAGTTGCCGACCAGGCGCGAGAACCGGTAGTTGGCGTAGAGCGACCAGTTGTCGGAGAACCGCTTGGTGTAGACCAGCTCCAGCGCCTTGTACCGGCGCACCGCGTTCGGGAAGCTGAACAGGCTGCCGGTCGGCTCGTTCTTCGTGCCGGGGTTGGCCAGCTCGAAGGCGCCGAACGGGGCCGCCGGGAAGGCCGTGCTCACGGGCGTCCCGGTGCTGCCGCCGAACGGGTCGTACGGGTAGCCGTAGGAGTAGCCGTAGTAGTAGTTCTGGATCTGCTCGATGGCGGTGACCTGCATGTCCTCCAGGGCGCGGCCCTGCGTTCGGTAGATGGCCCGCACCTCGAGCGACGAGGTGGGCGTCACCTCGAAGGCGAAGCCGCCCGACAGCTCATCCTCGTAGGGGAGCTTGGTGCCGTCCACGACCGTGCTCGGCTGGATCCCCTGAACGATGCTGGTTCCGCTCTGGGTCGTCAGGCTGCGGTCGGTGAAGTTCGCCCGGCTGATTCCGACTTCGTTGCTGAAGGCGCGCACGGCGAGGTCGTTCGGCACTCTCTCGTAGTAACGGCCCCAGTTGGCGTACAGGCGGCTCTTGCCGTTGCCGAGGACGTCCCAGGTCACGCCCAGGCGGGGCGCCAGGTTGCCGTCGAAGGTGTACTGGCTCGGCTTGTAGTCGGTGGTGACGCCGCCCAGCGTGAGGGAGAACTCGCCGGAGCCCTTGATCGTCTCCTCGGTCAGCCGCACGCCGGCCTTGACCGTCCAGCGGGGGGTGATCGACCAGGTGTCCTGGACGAAGAGGCTCCTCTCCGTCGCGGTCGTGGGAGGCGCCACCGGCGAGAGCCGGGCGCGGGTCACGCGGAAGATGTTGGCCGTGTCGTACGCGTCGCTGACGACCCCGGCGGTGTTGCGGATGCTGACGATGCCGCCGCCCTGTGTGGCGACGGGAGTCCCCCCGACGTCCACGTTGAACGAGGGGCCGGTGTAGCTGGCGGTGTCCTTATAGGAGATGTCGTCGTACGCCACCCCGTACTTGACCTCGTGCCTGCCGAACACGTTGGTGAATTTCACGGAATACTGCGTGTTGGTGTCGTCCTGGTCCGAGATGAAGCCGATGCCGCCGAGGCGGGTGTTCACGGGAGACAGATCGAAGGCCACCGGGCCGCTGCCGGGATCGTAGGTCGTCGCGCCGCGGAAAAACTCCAGGGTGTTGCGCAGGTCGGTGTAGGAGTATTGGTTCAGGGCCGAGGTCTCGCGGAACGTGCCGTCATGGTGCGCGATCTGCGCTTCCATGAAGAAGCGCGGGCCGAACACGGCGCTCCACTTCAGGGCCTGGTTGTCCGAGCCGAACTTGATCTCGCTGTAACCGCCGCCTGAATTGAAGTCGGTGAACCGGGGCGCGTTGTCCCGCTGCGGCCCGCTCTTGCCGTCGGCCGGGTCGCCGAAAAAGCTCAGCTCCAGCTGGTGCTTCGGGGAGACCTGCCAGCTGAACTTGAGGGCGTAATTGTTGGCCGTGCGCTTCCGCTCCAGCTCGCGGCCGGCCGACGGAAACGCCAGCGCCGAGGACGCGGCGAACGCGTTGGTCGAGGCCGTCTCGTCGAACACCGATTCGCACTGGCTGCCTCCCAGGCAGGTGCTGGCGGCGGCGAACTCCGGGTTGATCTTGTTCTGGGCCTCCAGCCGGGTCGTGGTGATGACCGGGTTGTAGGCCACGAAATAGAACAGCTTGTCCTTGATGATCGGGCCGCCCACCGAGAAGGCGAAATCGTTCACGTTCGTGCTGATGGTGTTGGCCGCGCCGGCGTCGAGGCCGACGAGCGTCCGGGAGGACTGCAGGGACGACGGGCTGGCGAACCACTTGACGCTTCCCTGGAATTCATTGGTCCCGGACTTGACGATGGTGTTGATGATGCCGCCGAGGGCCTGGCCGTACTCGGCCTCGAAGCCGCCGGTCTTGATCTGCACCTCATCGAGGAAGTCGCTGGTGACGCCGGTGCCGAGCGAGCCGTAGTTGATGTTGTAGGCGCCGATGCCGCCGTAGCCGGTGTTGGTGACGTTCACGCCGTCGATCAGGTAGACGTTCTCCAGTCCGGATGCCCCGCCGATCGAATAGTTGCCCTGGCCGGTGCCCAGCCCGCTCACCACGCCGGCCGCGACCGCGTAGGTGTCCGTGAACGATCGCCCGATCGGCACGGCGTCGGCGAAGTCGCCATATTTGATGTTGGTTCCGGTGGAGGTCGAGCGGACGTCCACGAGCGGCGCGTCTCCCGTGACCGTGATCGTTTCGGTCTTGCCGGGCTCGAGGGTGAAATCCAGGGAGGCCCTCCGGTTCAGCCCGATCTGGACGTCATTGCGGATGACGGTCGTGAAGCCGCCCGGGGCCTCCGCGCGGACCGTGTAGACGGACGGACGCATGAACGGCAGGATGAAGCTGCCGTTCGCGTCGGTCTCGGCGGTCCGTGTGCCGAACTGCGACGTGGCGATGATCACCGCGCCGGCGATCCCTCGGCCGGTCGGGTCCATGACCTTGCCGGCCAGCGTCCCGGTCGTGATCTCCTGCGCCGACGCCGGGGTTGTCGTGATCAACAGCGCGAGCAACAGCGCCACCCACGTCATCCCGCTCTTCATGGTTGTGCTCCTCTCCAAGTCAATCAGCGTCGCCGCCTCCGGCGCCCGCGGTCGGATCCGAAATCACGCAATCGCAATATAGGGCCCGGATGTCGGAACGCAAGGCAGGGGCGATCATTGCGGGCGCGGGATTACAAAACGGTGATCGACCGGCCGGTCGGCAGGGTCGGGGTGCTCTCAGAACTTCAGCAGCGCGCCGAGATCGCGGGCGAGGCCCGCGTCGAGCACCTGCAGCCGCTCGTACTCCCGGCGGGCCCGATCGAGGTGTTGCGCGGCGGCCAGGGCCAGCGCGAGGTGATAGCGAGCCGGGGCGTT
>JACOUZ010000198.1 GCA_016177515.1 Acidobacteriota bacterium | reverse complement strand
TGACGGCCGAGGAGATGCAGGACTTCGCGCGCGTCGAAAAACAGCGCCGGGAGCGCAACGGGAGGTCTTCTTGAAGGGGGTGCGTTGACGCGGCGCCGCCTCGGACGTGGACTCGGCGATCTGGGCGCGACCCCCTTCGCCTCCCCGCCCCTCGCGAAGCCGGAGCTCACTCTTGTCCAGGACTATGGGGGCGGCGGCAGCGGACGGCGGCCCGTCAGCATCTGCGTCACCAGCGGCAAGGGCGGGACGGGAAAATCGGTCCTGCCGAGCAATCTCGCCGTGCATCTCGCCGCGGCGGGCCTCAAGGTCGTGGCCGTGGACGCCGACATGGGGCTGGCGAACCTGCACCTGCTTCTGGGCATGCAGCCGCGGCGCACCGTAATGGAGGTGATCGAGTCGGGGGCGACGCTCGAGGAAGTCGCCGAGACGGGGCCGCTCGGCCTGCGCCTGGCCGCCGGCGCCTCGGGCCGGCCCGACATGGCGGACCTGCACCCTGCCCGCCTTTCCCGCCTGGTCGCCGCCCTGGACGCGGAGGGGGACCGGGCCGAAGTGGTCCTCGTCGACACGGGGGCCGGCATCGGCCGCTCGACGACGTCGTTCCTCTACGCGCTCGGCGAGATTGTCGTCGTCACCACCCCCGACCTCACGGCCATGACCGACGGCTACGCCGTCATCAAGAACGTGGCGCACAACAATCCGTCCGCCCGCATCTGTGTGGTCGTGAACCGGGCGAAAAGCGCGGTGGAAGGCCTCGAGGTGTTCGGGAAGATCGATCGGGTGAGCCAGCGGTTCCTGCGGCGGCCGCTGTTCTACCTCGGCCACGTCCTGAACGACGCGCGCGTGGGGGCCTCGGTCGCCTCCCGCATCCCGATCATCCTGAACCAGCCCGCGGCCCCGGCCTCGGCCTGCCTCAGGGGCGTGGGCCGGACATTGCTCATCGAGATCGACCGGAGGCGGGCCGCCATGGACGGCCCGGGGATCCCTCCAGGAGGGTCGCCCGTGGTCGCGCCCGAGGGAGGCCCGGAATGCGCGTGATCGCCATCGCCAACCAGAAGGGGGGCTGCGGCAAGACGACGACGGCAATCAACCTGGGCGCCTGCCTGGCGCGCCTCGGCCGCCGGACGCTCGTCGTCGATCTCGACCCGCAGGCCCATGCCTCGCTCGGGCTGAGCCGCGGCCGGCCGGATCTCGACGGCGCCACGGTCTACGACGCCCTCCTGGGAGCCGGCAGCTTCCGGAACGTGGTCCGCCGCGTGTCGGAGAACCTCGACCTGGCCCCCTCGAATCCCCGCCTCATGCTGGCGGAGCAGCGCCTGCACCTTTTGCCGCACGGCGAAGAGACCCTGAGCCGGGCCCTGGCCGCGGTGGACGACCTGTACGACTTCGTGCTTGTCGATTGCCCGCCGACCGGCGGCCTGCTCACGGCCAACGCGGTGCGCGCCGCGCACGAGACCATCATCACCGTCGACACCGGCTTCTTCGCCCTGTACGGCGTCAGCCAGCTCCTCGAGTTCATCGAGGGCTCCGGCGGCGGCAACGGGCGGATGTCGCGTGTCCGCGCGCTCGCCACGCTCCACGATCAGCGGACCGCGTTCGGCAAGGAGATTCTCAAGGACCTGAGCGGCTACTTCGGAGAGGCGCTGTTCGGCACCGTCATCCATGCCAACGTGAAGCTGAAGGAGGCCTCGAGCTTCGGCGTGCCGATCGTGGACTACGACCCGCACGCCCGCGGCTCCAGGGACTACATGGCCCTGGCGCAGGAGGTCGTCGCCGAATGCTGACGCCGGCGGTTCTCGGGGAGGGGCGCAACTCATGAGCGAACGCGACGCCCGCGATCGGCGGGTGCTGACGCTTCTCGTCCAGCTGTTCGGCCGCGATGTGCTCGACCGCCTGGCGAGCGCCGGCTTCGACGGCCCCGCCGCCATCGCCCGCGCCGGCGCGGAACGCCTCGCCGCCGATGGAGGCATTCCACTTGCCGTGGCCCGGCGCCTCGCGGCGGTCGTGGCCGAGAGCGGCGGGCCGGGGCCACGACTCAGGCGGCGCCCGCGACTCAGCCGGAGCCCACGGGTCGGGAGGAGCGGCGGCCCGCGAAGCCGGGCTCCCGCAAGCGCGCCGAGCCCCGGATGGCGGCCGCTCGCACCACCCCCGCCGCCCCGGACGCTTCCGCCGCGCCGGTCGGCGCGGCACCTGCGCGCGATAATCCGGACGAAGGGGACCCGTTCGTGGACGACGTGGCGCTCGTCTCCTGGCTGGGGTTGAGCTCGAACCGCCCTGAGGGGCGGCTCGCCTTCACCGTCTCCGATTCGATCCTGGATCCAGTGGAAGGCGACGGCCCCGGTCTCGCCGAAGACGACGCGCCCCGGCCCGCGGAAGATGTTGAGCCGCGCCCCGCGGAGGGGGACGGCCCGCGGACTGCGGATCGCGATGACCCTCGGTCCGCCGAGACCCGGAGCGGGCAGCCGGAGCGCCCGCGCACGGTGGCCGGGTCTTTCTGGAGTTTCGGACGCCCGCCCGATCCCGTTCTCCCGTCCACCGGACGGAACGCTGATCGTCAGCCTCCGGCCGCCACGCCCCGCAGGAGAAAGCACGATGACCACTAACCGTCAGCCCCGACCCCCGTTCCCGCCGCCCGCCGGCGGGGCCGCGGGCGAGTTGAAGCGCATCCCGCTGCCTTCCCTGCCCCACTTCCGCAGCGCCGGCGCTGAGCCGCAAGCCGTGCCGATCGGCTCGACCGCGCCGCCCGCCACCAATCCGCCCGCTTCGGCGGATTCGCCCGCCCCGATCGTGTCGCGCGCCCCGACGGCGCCGCCCGCCGCGGCCGCGCCGGCAGGGGCCGTGTCCCACCTCGAGATGTCCGAGCTGCTGGCCCCCGGCCACGAGGGAGGCCTCACGCCGGTCATCGAGGCCGTCGCTCCGCGGCGCACCGGCTCGACCGGCGCCACCATCCTGAACAACCTGGTGGATGAGATCGAAAAAGGCCTCGAGAGAGACCTGGCACGGTCTCCGTCCGAGATCGCCCGGCAGCAGTACCGCCGCGTCGTGTCGTGCAGTCTCGCGCCGGGCTCGGCGCCGGAGAGGAGGGCGCGCGAATGATCCGTTTCCAGCTCGATGATTTCACGCTGCTCGAGAAGGCACCCACGTCGGCCGCCGCCCTGAGGACCAAGCTGGGGGAGATGCTGATCAGCTCGACGTCGGCACGGGTGCAGATCGATTCGGTCAACCCGCAGACGGGCGAGTACCGCCTCGTCCTTCTGGGTACGCTCGATCTCGAGAAGACGCCGTTCGACAAGACCTGAGCGCACCGCACATTTTCGGGAGAGTCCGCGCCATGCCGCGTTTCCGGTTGCAGGATCTACCGACCCTCGAGTCCTCGCCCACCTCGCCTGCGACCCTCGGGGCCAAGGTCGGTGAACTGATTATTCATTCCGTCAGCGCCGCGGCCCAGGTCGAGATGCTCGACCGGGAGACCGGGGAGTACCGGGTCGTCCTGCAGGGCACGCTGGACCTGGACGACACCGCGCCCCGGCGCTGATCGGGACGCCGCCGAGGAGACCTTGCCGGACGAACTGCGCCGCCCCTTCCGCGACAAGATCCGCGGCCGGACGCCTGCCGCCAGACCGGCCGACGAGCCCGTGGACCCCGACGGGGAGACGGTTCGATCCGACACGATCCTGATCCGCGACGTCCTGGTCGGCCCCTTCCCCGAAGCGGCGCTCCTGCATTCCGGCTTCGCGCCCGGCATCCCT
>JACOUZ010000197.1 GCA_016177515.1 Acidobacteriota bacterium | reverse complement strand
TTCTTGCCCTCGTGGCCTATGATCCGCCCCTTCAGCTTTTCGCTCGGAATCGGGAACGCAGTCACGCTGCGCTCTGCGGTCCACTCCGAGGCGGTCCGCTCGATCGCCAGGGAGACGATTTTGCAGGCCTCCGTCTCGGCCTTCTTGTGCGCCTCCTCGCGCGCCTCGCGGATCATCCGGGCGGCCTCCACCCGCACTTCCTGCCGGATATTCTCGAGGAGCAGCTGCTTGGCGTCTTGGGTAGTGAGACCGGATACCCGGCTGAGCTGATCGCTCAGATCCCCCGCCAGGCGCCGGGCCCGGTCGAGCTCGCGGCGCGCGTCTGAGCGCGTCTCCTGCGTTTCGCGCTCGTGCTGCTCGATCGCCCTCTCGCGCGTGCGCAGGAGCGCGTCCTTGTCTCTCAGGCCCGATTCCCGCTGCTCGAGGGCCTGGTCGCGCCGTTCGCTTTCACCCGCCCGGTTCGCAAGCTCCTGCTCGAGCGTCGCCTTGGCCTTGAGCCATTCTTCGCGGGCCTGAAGCAGGGCCTGGCGCTTCTGGTGTTCGGCCTCCTTGAGGGACCGGTTGAGATTCTCCCGGCTCTCTCCCCGGACCATTTCGGCCTGCGTGCGTCCGAGGAGACTTCGAAAGAACCATCCGAGCAGACCTCCTCCAAGGAGAAGGGCCCCCGGGAAGAGCAGGTCGAGAAACATCGATCGCATGCCGTGTCTCCTGCGCGGCCGGAAAACCGGCGGCGCGGCAGGATCCTCTCCCGGCCATGGCATGGAATCCGAGGTCCGTCACGCCCCCGAGGCAGCGAAGAGCGGGGCGCGGGTGGGCATTTCGGAAGCAGGTGTCGCTTTCGAATCTGAAAGAAGAGAGGATGCGAGTGCCAGTCGGGTGCGGGGTCGGCTTGTGTGGGCGAAGCGCGCATGCCCGGATCGGGATGGACGCGGAAGTACCAGGCGGCCGGCCCGTATCCGGGTGCCGGTCGACGCCGCTGCGGCCCGAGCCGTCGCGGAGCCTTGCGATTCGTGCGCGCTGTGCCACCCCGCTCCCCCCTGCCGGCCGGGCCCGTGGGCCCGGCGTCAGGCGCCGGGTGAGAGGACCGTTGCGTGCCAAAACCTTGAAACCCGGCGGGAGTATAGCATCCGCTCGCGAACCACAGCAAGCGGCAGACCCGGCCGTTCCGGCTCCCGGGGACCCGGCCGATTGCTCCGGACGGGATCCTACGTCTTCGACGATCCGCCGCGGAAGAGGCCTGACAACCCTCTCAGGAAACCGCCGGCCTCGCCGGTGGCGACCGCCTCCAGCTCCCCCGCATCCAGCCAGACGCCGCTGCAGGAGGAGCAGCGGTCGATCCGGATATCCCGGAACGACACCTCGACCAGCTCCATGCCGCACTTGGGGCAGCGCATGTGGTGCAGCTCCATCAGCCGCCGGCGCTCCTCCATGGCGAGGGCCGCGGCGCGCTCCTCGGCGGCTTTCTTGCGTCTTTCGAACTCCAGCCGGGCGAAGTACTCCTCTTCGGATTGTGACGGTTTCTCGACCATGCTGGCGCACCTCCTGGTGTTGGCCGTCCCTGCGGCCGTGGATTCCGGCGCCTGCTTCGGGCTCAGGAGGTGAGGGCCGGTGGGTCCGGCCCTTCGATCCACCTGGCCGAGCCGGCATAGTGCTCCTTCTTCCAGATCGGCACGATCCCCTTGAGGCGCTCGATCGCGTGGGAGCAGGCGGCCAGTGCTTCACGGCGGTGGGCCGCCGCGACCGCGATGATCACGCTGGGGTCGCCGACGGCGACCCGGCCGATGCGGTGCAGGATGGCGACGTGCGGAGTGCCGAAGCGCGATGCGATCTCCCCGCCGATCTGGCGCATGACGGCCTCAGCCATCGGGACATAGGCGTGGTATTCGAGCGATTGGACCGGGCGACCGTCGTGGTGGTCGCGGGCCGTGCCGATGAACGTCGCGATCGCGCCACGGTCGGGGCCCGAGACGGCCTGGATCGCAGACTCGAGATCGAGCGGCCCTTCGACGATCCGGTACAGCCCAGGCATGTGGCCTCCCGAAGCCCCGGCCGGGCGCACGGCGCTCAGCCCCCGCTCACGGGCGGAAACACGGCGATTTCCTCCCGTCCGGTCACGGGATGATCCGGGCGGGCGTAGACGCGATCGCAGGAGAACAGTGGCCGACGCTCTTCCCTGAGCGCGGGCACGCGGGCCCGGACGCTCTCCCAGACGTCGGCGAGAGTCGCGTCCTCGCCGATCTCGACCTCGACCGCGGCCTTGCCTGCGGCCTCGCGGTAGCGGGCGAACAGAAGGACCCGAACGGTCATACGGTCCCGGCCGCGGCCCGCGCCGCGGCCTCCGCGCGGCGCCGCTCCTTCACCAGTCTCAGCAGCTCAGCCACCATCGCCTCGATCCCAGCCTTGACGTCGGCAAGGCGCGTGAAGGCCGTGAAGCCAGGCGTGTGGACGATCCCCCGCTCCCGGTCGACATTCAGCGCCGCCGGGCCCGGAGGCGGCGCCGGGACCGCGATCTCATCGCCCAGGAGGGCCCGCAGCGGGATCTCCCCGAGGCTGACGCAGCCGATCGGCTTGCGCGCTTCGACGAAGTGCTTCAGGAAGGCGGCGATCTCGGGCACGAGGCCGCGCGGCCCCTCGAGCCGCGCAAAGGCTGTCGAGAAATTGACGACGGGTCCGTAACCACCGGGGATGATCAGCGCTTCGAACTCGTCGGGCCGGGCATCGGACAGCGACCGGATCGGTCGCCTCGCCATGCGCGCCGATTCGCGCAGGACGTTTCGCGCCTCCTGGACCTCGTCGCCGCTCAGATGATCGACGGTGCGCTCCTGGGCCCGGTCGGGGGCGATCAGGATCGGCCTCTCTCCCGCCGCCTCCAGCGCCAGGAGCACGAACACCCCCTCATGGACGTCGGTGCCATCGTAATGACCGCAGCCTCCGAGCAGAACCCCGATGGACAACCTGAGCCTCCCGCCTTGCGGCGACCCGTTTCCGTCGCGCCGATTATACGGTCCGCGGGGTCCTTTCTTTTCGGTTGACTGGAGGCGCACGGGGTGGTAATTTTGGTGCGCATTGTGCTAAATAGTTTCAGTATAAGAAACACGAGGCGGAACGAGTGGAGAGCGGCGGGGTTTGCGGGCGATCGGAGGCTTATGCTCCTGTACCATTTGAGGTGCGGGGCCTGCACGCCGTTGCTGTTACGGCTTCATGGGGGGCGTCGATCGTAGCAAACTATTGCCGTAACGTCATCATCGGCAAAATAGTGGTTGCGCGGATGGAGGTCCTCGACGGAGAATCTGGGTGCAGTTTCCTGCTCACCGCGATGCGAGGACGGCATAATGCGATCGCGATCCGGGCAAGGGGCAGCTCATAAGCAGAAAGGAAAGGGTCACATGGCTCAGGACGTGTCGGCACCGGGGATCAGAAAGAGGAGCGACCGGGGCGAGGGGGTCGTGACGGGAAACCAGGCGGTGCGCCGCGCCATCGCCGTGCTCAAGGCGTTCAGCGACGACGCTCCGGAGATGGGCGTCACCGAGGTCAGCCGCAAGGTGAACCTCCACAAGAGCACGGTCTACCGCCTCCTCTCCGCCTTCGAGGGGGAAGGGCTCATCGGCAAGAGCCCTGAGAACGGCAAATACAGGCTCGGCCCCGAGCTGATCGTCCTGGGCGAGCAGGTCCTGCGGCACACGGACGTGCACCGGGTCGCTCTCCCCTTCCTGCGCGACATGGCCGACCGCACGGGCGAGACCGTGGACCTCGAGGTGCTGAGCGGCGGGAACGTGGTCACCATCGAGGAGATTGCCGGCAAGCACGTGGTGGCTGCCGCGGGGGCCATCGGCATGCCGTGGGCCGCGCACGCCACGTCGACGGGCAAGGTCCTGCTCGCGTTCCAGCCGCCCGAGAAGCAGCGACAGATCCTGGTGCGCACGCTCAAGAAGTTCACGCCGCGCACCATCACCGATGCCAAGGTGCTGGCCCGCGACCTGATCAAGATCCGCGAGCAGGGCTATGCCGTGTCGTACGGCGAGCTCGAGGATCACCTGATCGCCATCGGCCTGCCGATCCGAAGCCGCAACGGCGACGCCATCGCCGCCGTCAGCATCTCGGGACCCGACACGCGGCTGACCCCGGACAAGCTGCCGGGCCTCATCCGGATCGGCCTGGACACCTGTTCCAAGATCTCGGCCCGGCTCGGTTACCACGGGCCGGCCTCGCTGCGGGCGGCGCAGTCGAAGTTCCTGGCGCCGCGCGCCATCGTCTGATCTTCGCGGATCGAAGGAGGTTCGCCTTGAGCCACGACGACCTGTACCAGAGGATGGCCGACAGCGTGATCACGGGGGAGGCGGAAACCTCGGCCGCCCTGGCCCGCCAGTCCCTGGAGCTGGGGATCGCCCCGCTCGAGTCGATCGACAACGGGTTCGTGAAGGGCATTCGCGTCGTCGGCGATCGGTTCGGGGCCGGGGAGCTCTTCCTCCCCGAGCTGGTGATGAGCGCCGAGGCGATGAAAGCGGCCCTCGCCATCCTGGAGCCCGAGCTCGCGAAAAGCGCCGTGGCGCGCGAGAGCCAGGGGAGCGTTCTGGCCTGCACCGTGCAGGGAGACATCCACGATATCGGCAAGCGGATCGTCTGCACCATGCTGTCCGCCAACGGCTTCACGGTCGTGGACCTGGGGGTCAACGTCAAGATCGACCGCTTCGTCGAGGAGGTCAAGGCGCGCAAGCCGGACATCGTGGCCATGTCCGCCCTTCTGACCACCACCGCCCCCAACCAGGGCAAGGTCATCAAGCTTTTGCAGAGAGACGGCATCCGCGACCAGTACATCGTCATGGTCGGCGGCGCCCCGACCAGCCTGCAGTGGTCCCGGGACATCGGCGCCGACGGCTACGGCGAGAACGCCACCGAGGCCGTGCGTGTCGCCAAGGAGCTGATGGCGAGGAAGCGCGCGCGCCCCGCGCCCCAGCCCCAGGCGGCCGCCCCGGTCTCCGCATTCGGCGACGCGGCCGGCTCGACGGTCGCCGCCGTCCAGACGACCGCAGACTGAATCGCCGCGGATCTCCCCGGGCCGACTTCCGCCCGGGGGGGCCGAATGGAAAGGAGCCCGTGTCGATGGCCGTTCCGTCCAACCTGGAGCCCCTGCGCCGGTTCTTCCGCCGGCACCCGCGGCTGACCCGCTCCCTCGAGCTGGCGGTGCTGCCGTTCGAGGCCTCCAGCAAGAAGCTTGCCTTCGGCTGCAAGATGTGCGGGCAGTGCATCCTGCACGAGACCGGCATGACCTGCCCGATGGGCTGCCCGAAGACTTTGCGCAACGGACCGTGCGGCGGCGTGCGCATGGACGGGCATTGCGAGGTCGTGCCAGGCATGATGTGCGTCTGGGTCAAGGCCGAGAGGCGCTCGCGCTGGCTGCCGTGGCGCGGCGCCATCCTCAGGGTCCAGCCGGCTCTCGACTGGAGCCTCAAGGGCAGCTCGGCCTGGCTGAACGTCATGATCGGCGGACGCCAGAAGGAGTCCCCGTGAACCGCCCCGGCCCGTTCCCGCGATTCGAGGACGTTCTCCGCTCCGGCATGCCGATCGTCACCTGCGAGATCGCCAGCGGCGACGGAGCCGACCCGCAGGACATCGTCCGCCGTGCGCGCCTGGTCCGCGACCACGTGGACGCCGTGAACGTGCCCGACAACACCGCCGGCGTGGTCCACATGTCGGCCCTGGCCGCCGCCGCCATCCTGGCGCGCGAAGGGATCGACCCGATCCTGCATGTCACCTGCCGCGATCGGAACCGGCTCGCCCTGCAGAGCGACCTCCTGGGCGCGTCGGCCCTGGGAATCCGCAACGTCCTCTGCCTGACCGGCGACCACCTGATCCACGGCGACCAGCCGAACGCCAAGCCGGTGTTCGACCTCGACTCGATGCAGCTTCTGGGACTGGCCGCGGCCCTCCGCCGCGGGCGCTACCTGAGCGGCCGCGAGATCGAGCCGGCGCCCGACCTGTTCCCGGGCGCCACCGAGAACCCTTTCGCGCCGCCCTACGATTTCCGGCCCCTGCGCCTGATGAAGAAGGCGGAGGCGGGGGCCCGGTTCATCCAGACGCAGATCACTTACAACGTCGCGCGCTTCGCGGCGTTCATGGAGCGCGTCCGCGACCTCGGCCTGGACAAGAGGGTGCCGATCCTCGCCGGAGTCGCCCCGTTGCGCTCCGCCCCCGCCGGCCGCTTCTTGCGGGATCGGGTGCCCGGCATGGAGGTGACCGACGCCGTCCTCCGCCGCATGGAGCAGGCCGGCCCCGAGCGCGCCCGCAGCGAGGAGGAAGGCATCCGCATCTGCGTCGAGATCGTCGAGCAGCTCCGCGAGGTCAAGGGCCTGGCGGGGTTCCATCTGATGCCGATCCGCTGGGAGGAGGCGGTCGCCGAGATCGCCGCCCGCGCGCGCCTCAAACCGGCGCGCCTTTCCCTGGCCGCGCCCGTCGCCGCCGTCGCCAGGAGCGAGACCGCGGCGGACGGCGGGGTCCCGGGCCTGGACGGCTCCGCCCTGCATCGTTCGCGGGAGCATAGGGCATGAAGACCATCCTGTCCTCCGCCACGAAGACCGTCGTCATCGGCCCGGACGAGCCGTTCGTCGTCATCGGCGAGCGGATCAACCCGACCAACCGCAAGAAGCTTGCCGAGGAGCTGCGGCGCTTCGACTTCTCGCGGGTGAAGAGCGACGCCGTCGCCCAGGTGGAAGCCGGGGCCCGGATGCTCGACGTGAATGCCGGAATCCCGGGGGCCGACGAGCCGGGCATGCTCAAGGGCGCGGTCCTGGCGGTCATGGAGGTCACGGACGCGCCGATCTCGATCGACTCCTCGACCCCCGAGGCGCTGGAAGCGGCGCTTCCCGCCTACAAGGGGAAGGCCCTGGTGAACTCGGTGACCGGGGAGGACGAGGTGCTGGAGCGCCTGCTCCCTTTGATTAAGAAGTACGGCGCCGCGGTGATCGGCATCGCCAACGACGACACCGGGATCAGCAACGACCCGCAGGTACGCTTCCGGATCGCCAGGAAGATCGTCGAGCGCGCCGCCGACCACGGCATCCCGAGGGAGAACGTGCTCATCGATCCCCTGTGCATGCCGATCGGCGCCAACCACGAGTTCGGGCGGATCACCTTCGAGACCATGCGCCTGATCCGCGACGGGCTCGGCGTGAACATGTCGGTCGGCGCGGGGAACGTCGGCTTCGGGCTCCCCGATCGCCCGCCTCTCACGGCCAGCTTCATTCTCCTGGGAATGCAGGCCGGCCTGACAGCCTCCATCACCAACTCCCTGGATCCGGAAATCTACAAGATGACCCTGGCCGGCGACCTGATGCTCGGCAGGGATCCCTTCGGGAAGAGGTGGAACGCCCACTTCCGCAGAGGCTCCGCCTCCAAAGCGCACGCCCGCCCCGCGTCTCCGCCGGGTCCCCCTGCCGCCTCGCCCGCTCCCACGGCCTGAAGGCAGGCCGATGGAACCCGCGGCCGCCGTGAAAGCCGGGAATGTCAAGGTTACCTTCCTTCCGAAGGAGACCTCCACGCGCGTGCCTGCCGGAACCACTCTTTTCCACGCCGCCGCCTGGACCGGCCAGCCGATCGAAAGCACCTGCGGCGGCCGGGGCACCTGCGGCAAGTGCCGCGTGCAGGTGATCGAAGGGTCCGCTCCCGTCGGCCCCGCCGACCTGCAGCATCTGGCCCAGGAGGACATCGCCTGCGGCTGGCGCCTCTCCTGCCAGTTGGAGGTGCGCGACGAGATGGTCGTCCAGGTGCCGCGCCTCCTGTCCACTCCGAAGACCGCCATGTTCGGAGTCGGCCGGCAGGTGCTCCTCGATCCGAATGTCCACAAGGTGCACCTCCATCTGGCGGAGCCGACGCTCCACGATCAGCGCCCGGACCTGCTGCGCCTCAGGGAGGCGCTGCGACAGGAGGGCTTCGCCATGAGGGCCGACCTCGCGGTCGTGCGCACGCTGCCGAAGGCCCTGCGCGACGCCGGCTTCGAGGTCACCGCGGTCCTGTGCGGCGAGGACCTGGTCGCGGTGGAGCCGGGGGACACCACGGGGGCCTGCTTCGGCATCGCCTTCGATCTCGGCACCACGACCATCGTCGGGACGCTCATGGATCTCAACAGCGGCGAGGCGCGCGGCGTGGTGTCGACCCTGAACGCCCAGGCCATCCACGGCGGCGACGTGCTGTCGCGCATCTCCCACACCATGGGAAAGAAGGAAGGCCTGCACGAGATGCAGCATTTCGCCGCCTTCACCATCAACGGGCTCATCGAGCGGCTGACCTCCGAGTCGGGGGTGCCCCCGGAACAGATCTACGAAATCACCGTCGCCGGCAACCTGACGATGATGCACCTGCTCCTGGGAATCGATCCGGAGCCGATCGCCGTCACGCCGTTCGCGCCCGCGGTCGCGCACGGCATGGACCTCAGGGCGAGAGACATCGGCATCACCATTCATCCGGAGGGGCGCGCTTTTCTGTTCCCGGCGATAGGCGCCTATGTGGGCGGCGACATCGTCGCCGGGCTTCTGGCGACCGCTCTGCCGCGCGGCAACAAGCTGCGGCTGTTTGTCGACGTGGGGACCAACGGCGAGATCGCCCTGGGATCCGAGCCGCGCACCCTCGCCACCGCCGCCCCCGCCGGCCCGGCCTTCGAGGGGGCGGAGATCTCCTGCGGCATGCGCGCCACCACCGGGGCGATCGAGGGGGTCCAGATCACCGAAAACACCGTCGTCCTGCAGACTATCGACGACGCTCCGCCGGCCGGCCTGTGCGGATCGGGGCTGATCGACGCCGTGGCACAGCTCTACAGGCGCGGTCTGATGGACGCCACGGGCCGCATGCGCTCCGCCGAAGAGCTGGCAGGGCGGATTCCCGGGTCGCTCGCCTCCCGCCTGGTCGGCGTGGAGGGCGTGCGCGCCTTCGTCCTCGCCACGGAGGAGGAGACCGGCGGCCGGCGCATCCTGTTCTCGCAGAAGGACGTGCGCCAGCTGCAGTTCGCCAAGGGGTCGATCGCCTCGGGCATCAGGATCCTGATGAAGGAGATGGGTGTCACGCCCGATGATCTGCAGGAAGTGCTGCTGGCGGGCGCCTTCGGATCGTACATCCACCCCGACGCGGCCCGCATGATCGGGCTGGTCCCGGCCGTGCCGCTGTCCCGCATCCGCGCCGTCGGCAACGCCGCCGGCGAGGGCGCCAAGATCGCCCTGCTCTCCTACCGTGAGCGGGAAGCGGCCGAGGTGATGCCCTCGCGCGTCGAGTACATCGAGCTCTCCGGCCGCGCGGACTTCAACGACATCTTCATGGGCGTCCTCGGCTTCCCGCCGCTCGACAGCCTGCCCTGAGTCCCGGCCGCCCGCTTCCCACGCGTGCCCCGGGCGGCCCTCAAGCACCCCGGGTGCCTTCCCCGATCGAGACCGAAGTTCCCCCGGCACAGCAGGAAGAAGATCATGTCGGGGCAGCAGGTTGGACACTGGTCGATGTCCGGCTTTCTGTCCTCATGGTGGTGGCGGCGGTGGGGTCCAGGGCCCGGTGTTGGTGGCCGTTGGGCGTCGTGGTCATCGTGAAGGTGGGCTCCTGA
>JACOUZ010000196.1 GCA_016177515.1 Acidobacteriota bacterium | reverse complement strand
CTCGAAGGGATCGCCGTGGAACGGCGGCCGCCCGCGGCCTTTCTCCCTCGGCTTCACGGTTTCGGTGGAGGTGATGCTGACCACGGCCGGGTTGACCTTCTCCGCGATGTCGGCGAAGGACCCCGGAGCGCCCGCCATCGCGCCCTGGCCGGCCGCCATCTGGGCCCGCGCCGCGGCGTGCAGCGGCCGGTCTTCCGCCCTGTCGCCCGCCTGCCCGGAGCGCGTCAGGTGCAGCCCTCCGGCCAGGACCATGCCGAAAATCATGGAGGCCGCCGCGATCAGCGCGAGCGTGACCGGTTGCCCCCTTCTCGTCATTGACATCATCTCTCCTTGAGAAAATTCAGTATAGGGCCACCCCGACACTGCGTCAAGGACGGCGCGGCGGCCGGCCCTCCAGGGCCACCCGCACGCTCGCCAGCAGATGCGCGGCGTTGACCGGCTTCTCGATGACCTCAAAGACGCCCAGCCGTGCCGCGCGCTCCCTGTTCTCCTCGCTCAGAAACGCGCTGATCAGGATCACCGCGGGCGGTGCCGCGCCCGCCTCCCGGCGCCTCAGGCCGGCCAGTAGGTCGAGCCCGCTGGTCCTGGGCATGCGCTGGTCGAGGATGAGCAGATCCACGCCGCGCAGGCTGTCCGGATCGGCCAGCACCCTTTCCGAATCCTCCGCGAGCACGACCAGGCAGCCCAGCCTGCGGACCAGATGTCCGTACGACCGGAGTACGGCGGGATCGTCGTCGACGATCAAGATCACCCTGCGCATGGCGACCTGTGATGAGCAAGGCATGTGCCATTCCCCGCCCCCGACGAGGGGTTATGGCGGAGCGGCCAACCGGTTGCCCAACATGGGCTTATGACCCGGGTGCGGGCGGGGCCACGATGGCGGGCGGGAGTGGATCTGGCCGACCCGCGCCGGGAGAAGCCGGGCAGCCATCCGCGGCGCGCCAAATTGGCGCCGGATTCGGTGTCCGGCCGGAGTCAGTCTTCGCCCGGGTGGCTGTCGCTGGCGGGGCGGCCCTCACCCTGCGCCTGCTCGTACTCCCGGAGCTTGCGCTGCAGGGTGCGCAGGCCGATGCCGAGCAGATCGGCGGCGCGCGTGCGGTTCCCGCCGGTCTGCTCGAGGGTCTTCAGGATAGCCTCCTTCTCGATCTCCTCCATCGTCCGGGGTTGTCCGGTTTCCGGTCGGGGGGCGACGGGGGCCGGCGGCGGCGTGCGGTAGTTTTCCGGCAGGTGCTCGAGGGTAATGACCTTCGTGTCGCCGCCCGCCAGGATGACGAGGCTTTCGATCAGGTTGCGCAGCTCGCGGACGTTCCCCTCCCAGCGAGCCTGCGTCAGGACCTCGATCACCTCGGGCGAGACTTGCAGATTAGGGCGGCTGTTCTCCGCCTTGAAGGACTCGAAGAACCGGCGCGCCAGCAGGGGGACGTCCTCGGGCCGCTCGCGCAGGGGGGGGATCTCGATGGTGAGGACCTTCAATCGGTAATACAGGTCGTTCCGGAAGGTGCCGGCCGCCACCCGGGCCTCCAGGTTGGAGTTGGTCGCTGCGATGATGCGCACGTCCACGGTGATCGTCTCCGTGCCGCCGACGCGCATGAACGAGCGGTCCTCCAGGCCGCGCAGCAGCTTGGCCTGCAGCGCCAGCGGCAGCTCGCCGATTTCGTCGAGAAACAGCGTGCCCCGGTCCGCCAGCTCGAACTTGCCCGCCTTGCGCTGCACGGCGCCGGTGAAGGCGCCACGCTCGTGGCCGAACAGCTCGCTCTCCAGGATGTCGGCCGGGATGGCGGCGCAGTTGATCGGCAGGAAGCGGAACTCCTTGCGCGGAGAGTTCTGGTGCAGGGCGTTGGCGATCAGCTCCTTGCCGGTGCCGCTCTCCCCGATGATCAGGACGCTGCTGCGAGTGGGGGCCACGAGCGAGAGCTGGTGCAGCACCTGCTGCATGGCTCGGGAGGCGCCGATGATGGTGCCGAAGGAAAACTTCTCCTCCAGCCGCTCCCGGAGCTGGCGCACCTCCTGGGCCAGGCGGCGCTTCTCCACCGCCGCGGCCACGCGCTTGCGCAGCTCGACGAGATTGACCGGCTTCTGCAAATAATCGTCGGCCCCCTGCTTCATGGCGTCGACGGCCGACTCGACCGATCCGAAGCCGGTGATCACCAGGACCGCCAGGCCGGGGTCGTGGAGCTTCGCCACCTTCAGGACCTCGAGCCCGTCCATCCCGGGCATGCGCAGGTCGGTGACCAGGAGGTCGGCGCCGTTCTCCTTCAAGTACTCGAGCCCCTGCGGCCCTGAGGCGAACGACCTGACGCCGTAGCCGTCCTTGCGCAGCGCCATCTCGATGCTCTTGCGGTTCCCCTCGTCGTCGTCGATGACGACCACGAGACCCTTCGATCCGGCCATCCCTAGGGCTCCGTCGCGCCGCCGGCCAGTTTCAGGAACTCCCCGGTCTCCACCACCCGCACCCCGAAGGAGCGGGCCTTCTCAAGCTTCGTGCCCGCGTCGGCGCCGGCGATCAGGATGTCGGTCTTCCTGGACACCGACCCGGACACGTGCGCTCCCTGGCGTCTCAGCAGTTTCTTGATTTTGTCCCGCGGCCACCCGTCGATCGTGCCGGTGATCACGCAGGCCTTCCCGGTGAACGGCCCCTCGACCGCCGCCGGCCGGTCGCCGGCTCGCAGGTTGACGCCGGCCGCCGCGAGCTTTTCGACAAGCCGCGCGTTCCGGGGCTCTTCGAAGAACTGGCGGATGGCGTCGGCGACCTTCGGGCCGACCTCGAAGACCTCCATCAGCGCCTCTTTCGGCGCCCCCCCGAGCGCCTCGATGTCCGGAAACGCCTCGGCCAGGAGCGCCGCCGTGCGCTCGCCGACGAAGCGGATGCCGAGGGCGTAGAGGACGCGCTCGAACGGCGCGGACTTGCTCTTCTCGATCTCGCGCGCCAGGTTCTCCGCCGACTTCTTCCCCATGCGCTCCAGGCCCGCGAGCTCCGGCGCCTTCAGGTGATAGAGGCCGGCGACCCCGCGCACCAGGCCGCGGTCGACGAGCTGGCCCACCAGCGCCTCTCCCAGCCCTTCGATGTTCATCGCCTCGCGCTGCGCGAAGTGCCGGATCGACTCCTTCAGGCGCGCCGGGCAGGAGACGTTGGCGCAGCGGCCGTAGACCTCGCCCTCGGCCCGCGGCGCGGCGGCGCCGCAGACCGGGCAGGTGCGCGGCATGGCGAATTTCTCCGCCGACGCCGGGCGGGCCTCGAGGATGACCTTGACGATCCTCGGGATCACGTCCCCGCCCCGCTCGACCAGGACGCGATCGCCGATGCGCACGTCCTTGCGCTCCATCTCGTCTTCGTTGTGCAGGGTCGAGCGCGAGATCGTGGCGCCGCCGATCGACACCGGCTCGAGGACGGCCACCGGCGTGAGCGCCCCGGAGCGCGTGACGTTGATCTCGATCCCCTTCACCGTGGTCGTCGCCTGGCGGGGCGGGAACTTGAAGGCCACCGCCCAGCGGGGCGCCCGCGCGGTTGCGCCGGCCGTATCTTGCAGGCCGATCGGATCGACCTTGATCACGCAGCCGTCCACCTCGAACGGCAGCGTGTCGCGCTTCTCCTGCCATTCCCGGTAGTAGGCCTCCACGTCGTCGATCGTACGGCAGGGCGTGGTCGGGTTCACGCGGAACCCCAGGCCGCGCAGGAACTCGAGGCAGCCGGAGTGCGCCTCCGGCGGGCGCTCGCCCGACAGGCGCGCCAGGTTCCAGACCAGGAGATCCAGGGGGCGCCGGGCCGCCAGCCTGGGATCGAGCAGCCTGATCGTCCCGGCCGCGGCGTTGCGCGGATTGGCGAAGGGAGGCTCGCCGGCCTCCTCCCGCCGGCGGTTCATCTCCCGGAAGGCGGCGACCGGGTAGTACACTTCGCCGCGCACCTCCAGGAACGGCACCGGCCGGAGGAGCCGCAGAGGGACGGAGGGGATGGTGCGGATGCTGACCGTGACCTCCTCGCCCAGGACCCCGTCGCCCCGGGACACGCCCCGAACGAGCGATCCGTTCTCGTAGATGAGGGACACCGACACGCCGTCGATCTTGAGCTCGGCCGTGAGCGGCACGTCGTCGCGCCCGAGGACGCGCAGCAGGCGGGCGTGCCACTCGCGCAGCTCCTCGGGGGACGTGGCGTTGTCCAGGCTGAGCATCGCCACGGCGTGCCGGACGGTGGGGAGGTCCCCCTGGACCTCGGCGCCGACCCGCTGCGTCGGCGAGTCGGCGGTGACCAGGTCAGGGTGCGCCCCCTCGATCGTGGCAAGCTCCCTTTCGAGGAGGTCGTACTCGGCGTCGGAGATCTCGGGGGCGTTGTCGGCGTAATAGCGTTTGCGGTGGCGCCAGATTTCCCGGCGCAGCTCCTCGGCGCGGCGCGCCGCCGCCTCGCGCGTGGGCGGGATCCCTTCCCGCCGCGCCGCGTCGTTCACGGCGCCGCCGTCGCGGCAATCCGGCCGGGGGAGGACTCCGCTTCCGGGTGGCGCCGCGGCAGCATCAGGATGAAGCGGGCCCCCTTGCCCATCTCGCTCTCCACGGCGATCGAGCCGCCGTGCGCCTGCAGGATGCGGGCGGCGATCGGCAGGCCCAGCCCGGTGCCGCCCCCCCGGCTGGAGAAGAACACCTCGAAGATCCGCTCCCGGTCGGCCGGCGGAATGCCGGGGCCGTCGTCCTCGACGGTCAGGATCGCCTCCCCCTGCGGCCCCACCCGGCTCGTGACGGCCACCGTGCCGCCCTCCTTGAGGACCTGGGTGGCGTTGATCAGGATGTTCATCACCGCCTGCCGGATCAGCGCCTCGTCGAGATCGACGGGCGGCAGGTACGCCGACAGGTCCTCACGGAGCGTCAGCTTGCGGTTCTCGAACTCCGGACGCAGGAAGACGGCGAGGTCGCGCAGGATGGCGTTCAGGTCCTTGCTCTCGAAGCGCGGCTGGTGGGGGCGCGCGTAGCTCAGGAAGTTGTTGACCAGCGTGCTGAGGCGGCGGATCTCTCCCTGCAGGGCCGCTAGGTATTCGCGCGCGTCCTCGCCGGACCCCGCGGGGGTGCGCTCGACCAGCTCCTCCTCGAGCATTTGCAGGTTCATGCTCAGGACGTTCAGGGGGTTGCGAATCTCGTGCGCCAGGCCGGCCGCCAGCGCCCCCACGAACGCCAGTCGATCGTCCATCTGCGCCTGGGCTTCGAGCAGCCGCGTGCGGTGCAGCAGGCGCAGCACGTACCCGAACGCCACGACCAGAATCAGGATCGCGATCCCCGCCCCAATCCACAGTTTGACTTGAAGGTCGTGCCTGAGCTCCGCGATCTCCTTCTCGATCAGCTCGCTCGGCACGCCTGCTTCGAGGATGCCGGCGGCGCCCGGCTCGTTCGCGCGCCGGACGGCCACCACTTTCTGGGGGCGGCCGCCGACCTGCCATTCCTCGGTCATCCCCGGGTGGCCGGGGAGCGGCGCCTCGCCGGGCGGTCCGGCCACGTTTCTCCGCTCTCCGGCCTCGTACCCGACCCACAGGACCCGCCCCTCCATGTCGGTCACCACCCTCTGCATGCGGTAGCTGCGGGACCTGAAGATGCGCGGCACGGCGCCGGGCTCAGGGGGTTTCGTCAGGCACGGCCGGACCTGCGCCGGGGACTGGGGATTGCCCGGCGGGCACGGCTCGGCCGGCGGGGGCCCGGCGTCGGCCTCGTCGGCGTCGGACAGTGTCGGTCCCGCCTGGCGCGCTTCGAGGGTCCGGAGCGAAGCCCGCAGCGCCCTGTCGATCACGCGGTGGCTCAGATCGCTGAAGGCCAGGTGGCCGAAGATGAACAGATCGGCCACAAGCAGGGACGTAAAGAGGATGGAAGCGAACAGAAGCCGGCTGCGGAATGTGGGCTCGGACCTGGCGACTTCCCGCAATGCACCGCCTCCCTGGCCGGCTGTCCGGATCCAGAAAGAATAACACAAACCCCCGCGCCTGACCCGCGCCGCTGTGCGTAACCCGCAGAGGAGCACGATCTTCCGCGGAGCGGGCGTTGACAGTCCGAAAAATCGTGTGTTAGGATGCGCCGCTTTTTCTGACATCTGAACGAGCGCGGGTGCGGCAGGTGAGCGAGACTCTTCCGCGCCGTGCGTCCGGCTTGGCGTTTATCGTGCGAGGTCGAGAGGGATGACAAGAAGCCTGGACGCCGCGGCGCGTGCCCTGCCCGGGCTCGCGCGCCCCACCATCGCTCTCCTGATCGTCCTGTTCGCCGTCCCCGCCCGCGCCGAGGAGAAGAAGGGGGCCTGGGAGGCCGGCTTCCTGTACGGCACGGATTTCTACGCCAACGAGCTGCGCCTTTCCAACCAGAGCGCGTACGGGGTCCGGTTCGGGTGGTACTGGCGCCCGGCCTACGAGTGGGAATTCCAGTACCGGCGCGCCGGATCCGCCGACCTGCAGAACGAGAACAGCACGCTCACCAGGGATTCCACGGTGTTCTTCCTGCTCCCGGGACGGACCTTCAACTCGGACTCTTACGGGGTCCGGTTCCTGATCAACCCGCGCAACGTCAAGCGGAGGTTCAAGCCGTACGCCGTCTTCGGGTACGGGCTGACGACGTATTCCCCCGACCCGGCGCTGCGGGACAGCGAAGAGGGTGACTTGAAAGGCCGCGTCGTGACCATCGGTGGGGGGGTGCGCCTGCGCCTCTTCCCGCACCTGGCGCTGCGGACCGAGTTCACCACGGAGTACGAACCGACCAACATCTACCACAACGATAGCCTCAACCTCGGGCTGACGTGGGTGTGGGGAGGCGGCGGCGGGGCCGGCGGATCGGCGGACTCGGACGGCGACGGCGTCGTAGACCTGACGGACCGGTGCCCCGACACGCCCAAGGGGGCCCTCGTCGATTCGCACAACGGCTGTCCGTGGGACCTGGACCAGGACGGCGTGATGGAGGGGATCGACAAGTGCGCCGAGACGCCGCGCGGGTGGCCGGTGGACGAGACCGGCTGTCCGCTGGACACCGACGCCGACGGCGTGCCCGACGGCAGCGACAAGTGCGCCGACACGCCGAAGGGCGCCATCGTCAATATCGAAGGATGCCCGACGGATCATGATGGCGACGCCGTCTGGGACGGCCTCGACAAGTGTCCCGACACACCCAGTCAGGCGATCGTCGATCCCATGGACAGCCCGACCGCCGGCTGCCCGCACGACGCCGATGACGACGGCGTGTTCGACGGCGTGGACAAATGCCTGCTCACTCCGGCCGGCGCCATCGTCGACGAGGATGGCTGCCCGCACGACGCCGACGGCGACAAGGTGCTCGACGGCCTCGACCCCTGCCCCGACACGCCGAAGGGGCAGAAGATCGACAAGGAGGGGTGCCCGCGGATTCGCCTCGACAAGCCGGAGCCGCAGATCCTGCAGAACGTCAAGTTCGTCGAGGGGATCGAACTGTGGCCCGGCACCGACGCCTGGCTGCAGCTCCTGGTGGACGCGCTGCAGTACTGGAGCGACGTCTCGATCGAGGTCGGCGTCTACACCGACAACAAGGGGGGGGCCGCCGCCAACCGGAACGTCTCGCAGCGCCGGGCGGAGGTCGTGAGGGGATGGCTGGTGCAGCACGGCGTCGACGCGAAGCGCATCTCCATCAAGGGGTACGGCGCGGCCAACTTCCTTGCCGACAACGAGACGGAGGAGGGGCGCGACAAGAACCGCAGGGTCGAGGTCAAGCGCCTGTCGGGTGACCTGCGCAAGCACCCGAAACCGGTTCCCGAGGAGGCCCCCCCGGTGCCCGAGCCGGCCCCGGCTCCCGAGGCGCCCGCGCCGGCCCCCGAGCCGGCCCCGGCTCCCGAGGCGCCCGCGCCGGCCCCCGAGCCGGCCCCGGCCCCGGGACGCGATTCCGCTCCGGGCCTGTAGGCCCGGATTTCCGTCAGGGATTGACGACCTCGCCCCGCAGAACGCCAAGCGCGCAGCGGTCGGGGTCGAGGTAGCGCCAGACGGCGTCGTGGACGTCGTCGTAGGCGACGCTCGCGACGCGTTCCGGGTAGGCCTGCACCGCCTCCATGCCGAGGCCGCGGACCTCCGCATCGGCGTAGCGAGAGGCGCGCTGGGAGTTCCCCTGCAGCGCGATCAGGTGGCTGCCGCGCACGTAGCGGATGGCCCTGTCGATCTCCTCCTGGCGCGGCCCCTCGTGGCGAATCCGGGCGATCTCCTGGAACAGGACGCGGCGGGCCTCGGCCTCGTTCTTCGGCGAGGTGGCCAGGTAGACGGCGAACGCCCCCCCGGCCACCTTGTGATAGTTGAAGGCGTGCACGGCATAGGCCAGCCCGCGCTTGCCGCGCACTTCCTCGAAGAACCGGCCGCCGAGTCCCGAGGTCACCGCCTGGACGACGTCGAGTGAGAATCGCTCGGGCGTCTGCAGTCCGGGGGTGGGGAAGCCGATCACCTGGGCGGTCTGCTGCCGGCGGCGCGCCTCGACGACCTCGGAGGCGCCCCAGGCCACGAGCTGCCCGGGGTCCTTCTCGCCGTGCCCTTCCTGCGACCAGTCGGCGATCGACGATTCGACCATGTCGATGGCTTCCGCCTCCTCCAGGTCACCGGCCACCGCCACGACCATGGTCGCCGGCCGGACCATGGCCCGGTGCCAGCGCACCAGGTTCTCACGCTTCATCGACTGGACCGGCACGGCGAGCCCGAAGGAGGGCAGGGCATACGGATGGCTGCCGAAGGCGGCCTGGCGGAAGAGCTGGAAGGTGTACGGCAGCGACTGATCCTTGATGCTCTCCTGCGCCGCCAGCTGCAGCATCCGCTCCTTGTCGATCTCCTCGTGCCGGAAAGCCGGCCGGCGGACCAGGTCGATCAGGACGTCCCAGGCGCGACGGGCGTGCTTCGCCAGGATGTTGAAGGCGAAGCCGAAGTAGTCCTCGTCGATCAGGCGGTCGATCGAGGCCCCCAGGCCTTCCATCTCGAGCGCCACGCGGCGCGCGTCGCGCGTGACGCTTCCCTTGATCATGGTCGCCTGCATCAGCCGGGTGATGCCGGAGTTCTCGCGCCCCTCCCCCGAACGGCCGCCCCGGAAGGCAACGCAGAAGGTCACGAGAGGCACCTCGCCCCGCCTTTCGTGCAGGAGGACCGATCCGGACTCGAAGCGGTGGCGTGACACGTCCTGGCTGACCGAAACCCGGACGGCACGCGGCCGCGGGGAGCGGGCCTGCGGCCCGGCGTCCGCGCGGGCCGCGGCGGCGCTTTCGGTGGACTCCTCCGGTGCGGCGCCGGCCGCCGCCGTCCTTCTGAGGTCGGCCGCCAGGCCCTCCGGGTCCGGCGCGGGCAGCGCCGCCGCGGCCGGCTCCGGGAGATACGCCAGATGGGTGGCGTTCTCGAGGGTCAGGCAGGCATGCGCCACCCGCAGGACATCGCCGGCCGTCACTCTGTTCAGCCTTTCGACCAGCTCGTCGGCCAGGTGATGGCCGCCGAGAGACTCGTAGTAGGCCAGGATGGCCGATTGCCCGAGGACCTCCGAACGGCTCTGGTGGTAACGGAACTCGATCGCGGTCCGGGCACGCTCCATCTCCGCGTTCGCCGGGGGCTCGCGGCGCAGGCGCTCCACCTCCGCCTGGATCGCCGGAAGGGCCGCGGCGGCGTTCCTCGGCTCGTGCTCGGCCATGATCGTGAAGACGCCGAGATCCCTGAACGAATCGACCGAGGCACCGATCGAGTCCACCAGCCCGGCGCGCTCCTTGACGCCCTGGTACAGGCGCGACGCCTGGCCGCCCCCGAGCACGTACGCCAGAATGCGCAGCGCCAGGTCGTCGTCGGTGAAGACCGCCGGCGTGTGGTAGCCGAGGACGAGGTAGGACCTCTTGATGTCGCCGGCGAGGCGCCGGTGCCTGAAACGGGACTGGGGCGGCTCCGGGGGGGAGCCGAGGGGCGCCCCGGCGGCCGATGCCAGTCCTCCCAGCGCGAGTCAGCGCCCGCAGCTCGTCTTCTCCGCCGATGCGCCAGCGCCTGATGCGGTGCGCGTCGAAGGCCTCCCGGAACATCATCTCGAGCGCATAGGCGCCCGGCGAGTCCTTCTTGCGCCGGCCTTCCTGGATGACCGCCTCGATTTCGCGTTTCAGCTCGTCCGCGTCGAACAGCGGATGCATCAGCGCATCGGCCTCGATCTCGAGGCCCTTGCGGTAGTTCTCCGCCGGCAGGACGACGTAGTAGTTGGTGGAGTCGTAGTAGGTGCCGGCGTTCAGCTCGCCCCCGAGAGCCTTGATCTCGGTGGCGATCTGGTCCGGCCGCGGGCGGTCGGGCGTCCCCTTGAAGAACATGTGCTCGATGACGTGCGAGATGCCGACCTCGGCGTCGCCCTCATCGAAGTAACCGGCCCGGACCCACAGATTGATCGCGGCCACCGGCGATGAGTGGTCCTCGCTGACCAGCACGGTCACGCCGTTCGGCAGGACTTCCTTGACAACCTGGGTCTTCGGCGCCACGCGGTCACCCTTTCCGTCGGCGGCGTTCCGATCACGCCGGGCATGCACTCCGCTCAGAACATAGGTCCCTGCCCGGGAGATTCCACTCCGGGCCGCTCAGGATCGTTCTTTCCCTCCCCCCGGAGTCGCGGCCGCACCGGCGGGCCGGCCCGCGCCGCTCGCGGGCCCGGCGGAGCCATCCGCGGGCCCCCGCGCGGCCGGGGCCGGCGGAATCGGCGAGTAGTGGGCGTGCACCAGCCTCCACCCGCGCTTTTCCCTGCGATAGATCGCCGTCGCCTGGCCGCGATCGTCGAGTACGTACGACCCGATTCGCCCGGTCATCGCCCAGTCGTAGGTGGCGTACCCGAGCGGGCCCTCGGCCTCCGCGCGCAGCGCCCCGACCGTCAGTTGAATCTCGGACGCCCGGTCGAAAAAGACCGTCCACTGGCGCTGGATCTGCTCCCACCCCTCGAACCGCCCCGGCGGGGGCACGTCGAAGAGGAGGGCGTGGTTGTCCTGCGACCAGATCTCCGAGAGGGTCCGCACGTCCCGGGCGTTGATCGCCGCCACCTCCCGCGCGACCAGAGCGCGGATGGCGTCGGTGTCGGCCCGGGAGCGGTCGCAGCCGGCACCAACGGGCAACAGCAGGCCCAGGGCGATGGCACCCGGAAGCGCCGCTCGAACTGGACCCCGGCCGGCTGTGCGCGAAGAAGCGAACGGGACGAGGCGGGAACCCATCTCGGGACGGTACTCTAATGCACGCTCCGGGGGGAGTCAATCGGCGGCGACAAGGCCTTCTCCCGCGGTTGCCGGCTCCCGGCCCGGCGCGTTATAGTCGGGACGGCCGGACCGCGGATGCGGCGGCCGGTTCTTCCGCCCGCGGGGTGAGGCGTGATTTTCACTTTCTACGACGACCGCCTGAACGCCGTCCCCTTCCTGTGCGTCGACGGGGTGGCCGGGGGAGGGCTGAACCTCAGCCACTGGCCCGGCAACCGCACGCCGGCCCACCTGAAGGCCGACACCTCCACCGAGATGGCGCTCAGGCTGGCCCGCGATCCCGGACGGGAGGAGTGGCTGCGCGGCGTCTCGATCGTCACCAACAATCACTTCGACACCGACGGGCTGCTCTCGCTTTACGCCGTCCTCAGGCCCGAAGAGGCCCTGCGCCACGGGAAGGAGATGATCCAGGCGGCGCGCACCGGCGACTTCGGGGAGTTCACCACGCCGGATGCGTTCAAGTTCGACTGCGTCGTGACCGCCTTCGATGACGACCGGCGCTCCCCCATCGCCTCGGAAATTCGCGGGCGGAGCGAGCACGAGCGCTACCAGGTCGTCTATGACCGTCTCCTTTCGCTGCTGCCCGGGCTTCTCTCCTCCGCGGCGGCGCACAAGGGCCTGTGGACCGCACGCCTGTCCGAGTACATGAGGTCGATGATGCGCATCCGGGACGTGGCGCGCGTGCGCGAGCACGAGGCGGCGCGCCTTTCGGTCATCGAAACGACCGAGCCGCTCGACGAGATGGCGCGTTTCAACGTGGCCCGGCACCACCGCGTCCTGACCGTCGCCCGCGCGGAAGGCGGCATCCTGTACGAAATGGCGTTCCAGATTTTCTCCTGGTTCGACACCGTGACGCCGCCGCGCGGCACGCGCTTCGACCTGGCCGGGGTCGCCGCCGAGTTCG
>JACOUZ010000009.1 GCA_016177515.1 Acidobacteriota bacterium | reverse complement strand
GTGCGGCGGGGCGCGGGTGCACGCTGCACTTCCTGCGCGGCGGCCGGTACGTGGCGCGCGCCGGCGGCATCGTCCCCGGCCGATCCGTTGAGCGCCGCGCCGGGGAGCCGCCCGCTTTCTGGGACCGGACGCGCGACTCCCTGGAGCAGATCTTCTTTCCGGAACATCCGGTCTCCCCGGTCCGGCCAGGGCGCGGAGCCCCGGACACGGTCTTCGACCACCGCGCGGGCGTGGACATCGACTGGCAGCTGGTCAGCAGTTTTCTGAGAAAGTACAGGGACGAGGTGAACATCCTCGACGTGGACGAGTGCGCCTCGGCGGCCGAGGCCGAGGCGCGACTTCGCGTCCTGGTCCGGGCCTCCGACTCCGGCCCCGGCCGGACGGTGGCGCGCTAGCCTGTCCAAGTGTTCGGCCGGGCCGGCCCAATACTCGGACAGGCTCCTAGTTGATGCGGTAGACGGGGCTCCCGGGTGACAGGCCGGCGGCCTGCACCTCGACGATCGGCGCGCCGGGGTTGAGCTGCCGCAGGATGTCCAGGACGCGGTCATCCTTCTCGATCAGCGCGACCAGGGCGGGGCGCCCGTTCAGGACCAGCCGCGAGGCGTCCCTGGGACCCAACAGGGCGAGGGGCCGGCCGCGCATCTCGAACAGATACACCTGTGCCTCCGCGGGGTGTCCGTAGACCGGGTAGCCGGAGCCGTTGGCGACCAGCAGCCTGTCGAGCGGATCGGGCGCGTCCCGCAGGACCCGGGCGGCAGCCCGGAAGGCAGAGTCGTGCGCCGGCGCCACGCGCGGATCGTTCCCCCAGACGACGAAGTAGCGGAAGGCGGTCCAGCCTCCGAGCAGGACGACCACCGTTGCGGCGGCCGCCCGCACCGACCGATCATCGAGGCGGAGCCGGGGCGCCAGGAAGCCAAGAGCGCCTTCGAGCCCGATGCCTCCCAGCAGGGCCACGGCCGGCAGGACCCCGCAGCTCCGCAGGCCGTGCGGTACGCCCTCCACCGACAGCAGATTGGGGAGGAGCATCGCAACCAGCCAGCCGGCGAGCAGGGCCGCCATCGGCCCGGAGCCCCCGGCCGGCCGGGCGTCCCCGCCCCCCTCCCGCCCCGCCGCCGGTCGCTTCCAGACCAGGATCAGCCCGATGAGGAACAGGGCGCCGGCCATGGGATCGAGCATCGGCGCGCCGCTCAGGTTGTGGCGCCAGTTTTCGTCCCCGGCCACGTGGAACATCAGGAGCGTTGCCCGCAGGTTGCGCGCCAGGTAGGCGGGCACCTCCTCGGACTTCACGGCGGGACTGAAGACCGAGAGGACGCGGTGGGGATAGTTGATGTGTTCCGGGTGGTTCAGATAATGCTGGAGCATCGGGGCGGCAATGGCAAAGGCGGCCGCCGCGAAAATCGCAAGCTTGACGAGGGCCGGCCGCCGGCCCTCACCGGTCCGGCGGACCTCGGCGAGGGCGTAGGCCGGCAGGAAGAAGGGGGAGAAGCGCGCCGACGGGTAGACGTGCACGCCCAGCCCGAAGAGCGCCCCGCCCAGGAGAAGGCGCCAGGATCCCCTCCCCCGCAGCCCCTCGACAAGCAAGGCGACGGCGTGGACCAGGAGGCAGGGCAGAAGGACGGCCCGGAAGCCGCTGCGGCTCAGGAGGACGTGCCAGAACGAGACGGCGAGGAGTCCGGCGCCGAAAAGCCCGGCCCGCTCGCGGCCGAAAGCCCTGCCGAGCCGGTACACCCCCCAGCAGGTCAGAACGCCGAGCAGGGCCCCCTGGGCCCTCACCGTCCAATCCGAGGCCCCGAGCAACAGGAAGACCACCGCCATCAGGTTGGAATAGAGCCCTTCGTCGTAGGTGTAGTGCAGCCGGGGATGACCCGCGGCGGAGCGCAGAGCGTCGTTGGCCGTCGTGGCCACGTCCCGGTAGTGCGCCGCGGGAAGACCGGAGAGATCGTGGAAGCGAAGGAGCGCCGCCACGATCAGAAAGAGGAGGAGAAGAAGCGGAAGGGGCCCGCGCAGGCGATCCATCCGGCGGATTATACCGTCCGGGACGCCAAAGGCTTGACGGGGCCCGGCGCCCTTGCCTTCCGCGGCCGGCCCCCTATATTGGATGGCGTCGGCCACGTGAGGCCGTGGAGTTCCATGCCCCCGGCAACGAAAATCCTCCTGGTAGACGACGATGCCACGGTCCTCGACCTGGTGCGCGAGACCCTCGAGGGCTGCGGCTACACCATCGACACGGTCACCAACAGCCAGGACGCCCTGGCCCGGGTGCAGGCGGGCGGATACTCGATGATCATCCTGGATCTCCTGCTGCCCGACATGAACGGCTTCATCCTGGCGCAGGAGATCAGGCGAATCGATCCGAGCCTGTCCGACCGGATCCTGTTCATCTCCGGCATCCTGTTCGGCCAGAGCACGGTCGACCACCTCGGATCGGTCGGAGCCGGCTTCCTGAGCAAGCCCTTCCAGCTCGAATCCCTGATCGAAGCGGTGGACAAGATCGCCAAGCGGCGGGTCGCCTAAGCCCACGCCGGGCGGCGGCGAAAAGTTAGACGCCACGGACGGTGTCGCGGCCGTCCGTGGCGTCTGTCCCGTGGAGGAGGGAGCGCCCGGTCTTTCGGGCGCGTGCGTGCAGCAGCTCGTCTAGCCCCAGATGATCATGGCGCTCACCATCGATCGATCACGGCGCCGGCGCGGCGCGCGGCGTCCAGCAGGGAGTCCATCTGCCTGTCGAGCAGCGCGGTCCGTTTCTTCAGCTCGAGGATGAGCGGCGCGACGCTGGCGCGGTAGCCCAGGCGCGGCGCGATGGCGCTGGTGTCGCCCGCCAGGGCCGACTCGGAGAACGCGATCCGGCCCATCTCGAAGTCGATCTCCGCCTGCAGGGCCGTGCGGGTGAGCTGCAGGCCGTCGTAGGCCCTCTGGAACGCGGCGTCCTCCCGCGGGGCCGGCGTGTAAGGCGCCAGCGCAAACGCCGGCCGTTTCTGCACGGCGAGCGGCGGCAGGCGCTTGAGATCCTGGTCCGTGTACGCCCCGGGCACGTCGAACCTGGCGAGATCCGCGTTCGTGTAGAGCTGCTGGCCGAAGCCGAGAACGGGCCACACCAGGCCCAAGAGCACGACCGACACTTTCATCGTGAATCCTCCCGATGCGCCGGGCCGGGGCGACCTGTCGCAGGGACCCTCGCCCCGTCCTGCCGGTCCGGGCCCAACCCGATTGAGCCCGGCCTCGAAATCTGCGGCGCTGAGTGCCGTCCATATACGGCGAGATGGCTGCGCGGGCAATCAGATTCTTGACCCGGAGTTCTGCTTGAACACCGTGCCCAGAGCGCATTTCATGGCGACGTCAAAAACCTGGCGCGCGATGACCACGCTTCCGGGTGCGCGGGTGCGGCCGCAGGGGTCGTTGAAAGGACGGCGCGCGGCCGCTATAATGCCGGTTTCCTTGGAGCGCCCCGCCCGATGCGTCATTCATGAAATACATCCCGATCCATTGCGGCCGGTCCGCGGGCGGCGTCGCGCTGGCCCTGGTTGTGGCGGGCGCCGCGGGCTCCGGCGCCTTCGCGTCCCCCGGTGTCCCCGAGAGCCGCATCCTCGCCAACGGACTCAAGGTGGTGGTCCTCGAGGACCACACGCTTCCTTTGACCTGCGTCAGCCTCTGGGTCGGCGCCGGCAGCAAGGACGAGATTGAGACCTCGGCCGGCTACGCGCACTTTCTCGAGCATCTCATCCAGCGCGGCACCGACTCCGCCGCTCCGTTCGAGTACCAGAAGCGGGCGCACCGCTGGGGCGGATCGATCTCGGTGCGGGCCAATTACGATCGCACCTACATCACCGCCGCCGGCGTGTCGTCCGCCCTGGCGGACCAGGTGGACGCCGTGGCCGGCATGGCCCTGCGCGCCACGCTGCAGGACAAGGAGATCGACCTCGAGCTCGGCACGCTGTCCCAGGAGGTTCACGCCTTTTACGACGAGCCGTCCACGGTCGCGTTTCTGGAAGCCATGCGGGCCGCCTTCCCGAAGCATCCCTACCGTTTTCCGCCTCTCGGCAACCTGAAGACGATCGGCACGCTGAAGCACGACCCGCTGTCGGCCTTCTACAGGAACCTGTACGTTCCGAACAACATGGCCCTGGTCCTGGCCGGCGACCTGGATCCGGCGCGCGCCCTGGCCCTGGCCGAGCAGGCGTTCGGCAAGGCGGCGGCGAGCGCTGCGCTGCACGGGGAGCCGGCGCCGGTCGAGGGATTCGCCGGCCACGACGACAAGGAGAAGCCGCTCGACCTGCGGGAGCCGTGGACCACCCTGTCCTTCGTCGCCCCGGGCTACCGGCATCCGGACCGGGCGGCGTTCGAGGTGATGGCGCGGGCGCTGGGCGAGGCCGGTGGGTCGCCCATCCTGGCCGCCCTGGCGCGGGACCGGACGGGCTCGCAGGCGCAGGTGAGCTACTACCGGCTCGAGGACGCCGGCCTGCTTTACTTCGGCATGATCCCCATGACCCCCGAGATGTCATACGCGGCCGCCAACTCCGCCCTGCAGGTGATCACCGATTTCAAGCAGCGCGGCATGAAGGAAGAAGAGGTCAAGGCGCACGTCCGGAGGTTCCTCAGGGAGGAGCGCCAGAAGGCCGAGCGCCTGGCCGACCGCAGCGAGGCCCTGGGAGAAGCGGCCCTCTTCGGCGGCCTCCGTTACTTCTGGGACCTGCCCGACGTCTACGCGCGCCTGACCGCCGCCGACATCCGCCGCGTGGCCGCGAAATACCTGGTGGGCGAGAACCTCCGGGTCGTGGTGATCGTCCCGAGAACGACGCCCGGCCTCAAGGAAGAAGAGAAGGACCGCTTCCACGCGGAGCTCGAGCGGCTCGGCGGCGCGGCCGCAAACGCGTCGCCCCGGTCATTCCAGGCCAGGCTGTACACCGTCGAGGAGGGCTCCCGGCCGAGGCCTGACGCGTGGGGCGACCCGCGCGACGCGCGGGCCCCGAACCTGCCCGTGCATGCGGGGCTCGACAACGGGCTTGCGATCGTGGTGCAGGAGGACCACCGGCACTCTCTGGCGGCGGTGTCGGTGCACCTGCCGTTCGGTTCGGGCGACGACCCGGCGGGCAAGGAGGGGCTGGCGTACGTGACGGCCCATCTCCTGACCATGCCCCGCGCCGCGCCCGGGCGGGGCGAGACGCTCGGACCGGTGGAGCGGCCCGCCCCGGCGCCCGAGATCATCGTGTCGCGGGACCTGACCGAGATCCGCTTCAGGACCGCCCCCTCCGAGCTGCGGGCCGGCCTGCAGTCACTGGCGTCCTGGCTCCGGCAACCGGTGCCGACCGATGCCTCCTTCGCGGCGGTGCGCAAGGGAAGCCGCCAGGCGCTCGAATACGCCGAGAGCGACGGGTCGTTCATGACCCTGGATCTGTTCCGGGAAAAGGTCTACGCCGGGCACCCGTACGCCCATCCCGCCGCCGGCAGGGCGTCCGGCCTCGAGGCGCTCGAGCCGGCCGACGTCGAGGCCTTCCTGAAACGCCACCTGGGTCCCCGGGGAGCGGTCCTGGCGATTGCGGGAGACGTCGCGGCGGCCGAGGCCCGCAGGACCGTGCAGGATCTTCTCGGCGAATGGCAGAACCCGAAGAGCGCCGAGGGAGACGCGGCCAAGCCGGCGGAGGCAACCGCGGCCAAAGGAACCGCGAACGACGGCGCCCACGCAGGAGAGTTCACCCGCATGCTGGCGGCGACGCAAAGCACCGTGCTCGTCGGCGTCCCCGGAGTGCGCATCACCGACCCCGATTTCGACGACGTGCGACTTCTGGGAGCGGCCCTGACCGTCCTGTCGTTCGAGGACATGGTGTTCGGCCGGCGCGCCGCCTTCTCGGCGAGCGCGTTTCCCGAGGCGCTGCGCGACGGGGGCGCGCTGGCCATCGTGGTCGTCGCCCAGCACACCCGGCGCGATGAAGCGGTCTTCGACGTGCAGCGCCTCATGCGCCGCCTGGCCCTCGAGGAGATCTCCCAGAAGGACCTGGATGACTTCCTGCGCGTCGAGGCCGGGCGCGAGGCTTCGAACCGGCAGGGCGTTCTGGCGCTGGCGGGCAGCCTCGGCTATCGCGAGGCGGCCGGGCTCGGCGCTCCGGCCGCGGCCAGGGCCAAGGGCCCGATTCCGGCTCCGGGTCCGTCCCCGGCGCGGCTGAAGGAACTGGCCGCCCGTCTCCTCCGGCCCGGGACCTGGATCGTCGTCAAGGTCGGGCCGCCCTCGAACTAACCAGGACGTATTCCCCGCTCCGGCCCCCGCTCTTTCTCAAGAGCCGGATCGACTCCAGCGTCATGCCCCGATCGATCGCCTTGGCCATGTCGTAGAGGGTCAGGAGTGAAACCGTCGCGGCGACCAGGGCCTCCATCTCCACGCCGGTGCTCCACCGTGCGCGCGCGGTCGCCGTGACTTCGATGGTGCGCCCGTCGTTCCCGAAGCGAACGTCGAGGCCAACGTGCTCGAGAGGGATGGTGTGGCAGAGCGGGACGAGGTCGGAGGTCCTCTTGGCGGCCGCGATGCCCGCCACCCGCGCCAGCGCGACGGCGTCCCCCTTGGCGGCGCGGCGCGACCGGATCGCCCGGAAGGCCTCGCGGCTCATCCGGATCGAGCCCGCGGCCACCGCCTCCCGGAGGGTCGGAGGCTTGCCGCTGACGTCGACCATGCGCGCCCTTCCCCGCCGATCCAGGTGCGTCGGGCGCGGGGGTCTCTTCGCTTTCCCTCGCTGCGATCGCGGCATGCCGCCCTCTAGGAGCCTGTCCGAGTATTCGGACAGGCTCCAAGGCCCGCAGAATAGCACGAGGCGCCGGCCAGGGCGGCGCGGAGAATTTCTCCCGTCGCGCCTCCGCGATCGTTGAGAGTAGAATACGCTGCCCTGATGGTCCCGTTCCCCATGC
>JACOUZ010000193.1 GCA_016177515.1 Acidobacteriota bacterium | reverse complement strand
TTCGAAGACACCAACGGCAACCGCCGCCTGGACGCGCTTGAAGACACGAACGGCAACGGCCTTCTGGACCTTGGCGGCCAGACGTACGCCCTGGTCGTGGCCGGACCGGTGATCCTGGCGGAGGCGGCCCCCGCGCAGGGGCCGTCGGCCTTCCCGGCCAGCAGCATCTCGCTCAACAAGATCCGCTACTTCTGCTCCGACTCGGCCGTGGCATCGATCTACGACTCGACCGCCGGCGCCGGGACCACACGCTCCATCGACTCCACGAAGTTCTCGGTGAAGAACGCCGCCGGCGCCACCGTGGACACCGAGGTGAGCATCTCCTTTGCCGCCGGAGCGACGGCAGGCGTCACGACGTCCGCCGGCGTCCCGGTCCGTCTGTCGAGCACTCCCGTCGCGAACAACGGCATCCTGGAAGCCGACACCGGCATGCAGGTCCTCGCCACCTACGCCCCGGCGGGCCAGGCGGCCGTGTCGGCCGGCGCCCAGGTGTTCTGCTCGCCCAACTTCATCCCCGGCTTCTTCGCCATCCTGGGGAACAACGCCATCGGCGAGCAGTTCTCGATCGGCAACGGCTGCGACAACGACGAGTTCCTGGACGCGGGGGAGACCCTGACGTACGGCATCGCCCTCAGCAACCGCGGCCGCGGCCTGATCGGCGGCGACAATTACCCTGACGTGACGGCCACGCTGACCCCCTCCGGGCCTGGCGCCGCGGCCATCCGGGTCCTGGATTCGCCCCGGGACATCGGGCGCATCCCGCCGAGCGCCACGAACGGCGTGTTCTTCCACGTCTTCGTCGACCCCGCGGCGGCGAACGCCCTGCCCGTCGCCAGCCGGCAGGTCACGATGACCCTGACCCTCGCGTCAACCGGCACCGACCAGGCGCTGAGCCGCCAGTCGTATGCCTTCCCGCACGTCATCAACGCCGACCGGGAGACCAAGAGCTACTCGACCGACCACCCGGCGGGCGGCCGCGAGGTGCGCGACCTGAACCGCAACCTGGTCATCGACCGGCCCGACGTGGTCGACCCGTTCAAGCTGTTCGTGCTGCCTGACGAGGACAAGACCTTCTCGTCCATGTTCGTCCCCGGCACGGCCGGCGGGCTGGTGACCAACACCCTCGGCGAGGACCTGAACAACAACGGCGTCCTGGACACCGCGACGGAAATGGACATCATCCCGAACGGAGTTCTGGATCGCGGCATCCTGTTCGCCGGCAGCGGACCGTCGTCCGGCGACCGGGTTCCCTGGCACTTCGACAATACCAGCGGCGGCTTCGTGCCGGTCCGCCATCCGGGCAGCACGGCGTTCGGCATCTCCGCCAACCCGATGTGGGAGTACAAGACCTCCGGGCTGTGCGGATTCCAGACGAGTCTGGGCGGCGTGTACGGAATCTGGCATACGGGCGACGGTGTGGCTTCCACCCCGGGCGCGGGCGCGACCGCGTGCGACAACCACGCGATCCCGAACAACGCCGCCACCGAGGCGCGCGCCGAGCTGACCTTCGACGTGCTGCACTCGCCGATCATCGCCAAGGTCAACCAGGCGGCCGACTCCCGCGGCTTCAGCCACGGCGTCGAGTTCCAGCGCCTCGGCGCCAACCTGAACCTGCAGGTGACCAACGCGGCCTACTTCGGCGGCGGCATCAACATCGACAACGACCTCGACACGGACTCGACCAACTGCTTCCTCTGCCAGCAGCTCGACACGTACTACACGCGCCGGGCCGGCGGCGCGTCGTACAACGTGTTCGCCCTGTCATCCACCGCGCAGTACTTCTCCACCGGCCAGGGGATCGACCCGGCCAGCAGCACTCCCCTTCAGCGGACCTGGGGCCCGCTCATCGACCCGAACGGCGGCACGCCGTTCGACGGCGGCGGCGAGAGCGGCTTCTCCGGCTTCACGCAGAACACCAACCCGGACAGCCTGTCGCCGATCCCGCAGGCGCCCCCCGACCTCCTGAAGTTCCCGTTGCCCGGCGCGCCGGTCCCCGGCGTGTGCACCGGCGGCCCGACCCCGGGCGGCCCGTGCCAGTCGGGCGCCGACTGCGGAACGGGCGGCACCTGCACCCTGGAAGGGATCACGATCGCAGGCCCGGTGCGTAACTTCGACGCGACTCTGGTCGGCTACGAGGGCGGGTTCGCCAGCGAAGACCTGGCGGGCACGGCCGCCCCGGAGAACGCCTTCTTCTTCAACCCGGGCAAGGCCGGGACCCGCTGGGGGATCGGCATCGGCTTCTACTCCATCGAGAGCACCGGCCTGGTCGCCGACTACGGCTTCGGCGTCGACGACGTGGTGTTCGAGTGGGACGAGTTCCATCCGGTGGACGAGGGCGCCTTCGTGCCGGCGCACACGCCGGCCTGCAGCCGCTTCGGGTCGGCCGGCCAGCCGGCCGGCGGCCAGTGCGCCACCATCGCCGTGGACCGCACCGACGTGTACGAGTGCGAAGAGTCGGTCGTGATCACGGTCGTGGACCCGAAACTGGCGCCGGGGACCCCGAGCGTCCAGGTCATGATCGTGACCGACAGCGACTCGATCCAGTTCTCGACCATCCGTTTCTCGGTCCTGACACCGAACGCCAAGCGCTACACGCTGCCGGCGGTGCCGGGCGAGACCGGCCTGTTCCGCGGCAGCGTCCCCTTCTCGACCTCGGCCTCGACCCCGAACAACGTGTTCACCAACCCGGGCACCGACGGACAGTTCATCGTCTACTACCTCGATTCGGGGTGCGACGGTGACCGCGACGGTCAGGTGGCGGAGAGCCTGTTCGACAACCTGGACGGCGACGGCGTGAACGCGGCGGTGGACAACTGCCCGTTCACCTACAACCCGCTCCAGGAGGACGGGGACGGCGACGGCGTCGGCAACCTGTGCGACAACTGCGTCAGCGTCGCCAACGCCGACCAGCTGGACGAAGGCAGCAACGACAATGTCGGCGACGCCTGCGACTACGACGACCTGGACGGCGACGGCGTCGCGAATCCGGCCGACAACTGCCCGGATCTTTACAACCCCATGCCCTTCGGAGAGACCTCCCAGGTGGGGCGCTGCATCTTCACTCCCGTTGCCCCGGCCACGCCGTGCCTGGTGAACACGGACTGCGGCACCGGCGGGGTGTGCGACCTGAGCCGCGGCATCGAGTGCGCCAGCGCCACGGGAGACCTCGATGGCGACGGCCAGGTGGACGCCAGCGACAATTGCGTCCTCGCGGGCAACGGCAACCAGAAGGACTCCGACCTGGATGGCATCGGCGATGCCTGCGACGGCGACTGTCTGGGGATCAGCCTGGTCCGGATCTGCAGCAACGCCCCCGGGACCAGCTGCACCGACGACACCCAGTGTCCCGGCGGCTTCTGCCAGACGGCCACGCGCCACAGCCCGTCCGTCGACTGCGCCACCACGAATGACGACGCCGACGTGGACGGTGTGGAGGACGCGATCGACAACTGCGCCAACATTTACAACCAGGTGATCATCCCGAACACCACGCGGCAGCGGGACACCGACCGCGACGGGCTCGGCGACGCCTGCGACCCGGCCGGATCCTCGGACGACGACTTCAACGGCGTTCCGGACGATCTGGTCACGTTCCAGGGGTCAATCGCCTGCCGCGTCCTGCCGCTCGCGAACTACGCCGTGCTCGGCAGCTCCTACATCGACCTCGACGGTGACCTCGACGTCTTCCCGGACACCGGCGAGACCGGCCGCGTCACGGTGACCGTCAAGAACATCGGACGGGCCCTCACGGACGCCAAGTTCACGCTCGTATCGAGCGACCCCGACGTCGGCTGCATCACCAAGCCCACGCTGTCGCTTCCGGCCTTCGCCGCGGGCGCGACCGTCACTCTCGGGAGCCTGGCTCCGAGCCCGGACGGGTTCGAGTTCCGGGCGAGCGACACGCTGCAGGCCGTGCCCCTGCAGGAAGCGCCGAAGGTTACGCTGTGTCTGTCGGTGGTCGCCAACGAAACCCTCGGGACGGTGGCGCCGATCTGCTTCAACTTGCTGGCCGATCTCGACTTCCCGGCGCTCACGCAGCAGTTCATCGCCGGCCCGGACGGCCTCTTCGGAACTTCGGACGACGGCACGCTCCTCGAGACGTTCGACCTCGACCGGGACGGCGACGGCAAATTCACCGTCAACGATTCCTTCCGCAGCACCGATGACGGCACCGGCCTGACCTCCCACGGGTTCTACCAGCGCGGTGGCCTCGTCGGCAACACACTCGACGTCGTCGGCAGCACCCCTTGCGGCGGATTCACCGAGCCGGCCGCCGGGAACCCGGGCTGCATCCTCGACCCCGACTTCCCGATGGACTGGCATTATCACTGCGCGCCGAACGCCACCAACTGCCCGAACACCGAGAGCGGCGGCGGCGTCGCCGGGACCAGCGGTTGCGCCGGCGGCTGCTCGTACGCCACTCCCGTGAACGGCCAGCTGGCGTTCACCCCCCCAAATTCGCTGCACATGGGGGCGCACTTCGACCTCAGCGACTCGGCCGCGGGAGACACGACGCACTTCCGCGCCCTGCAGGCGTTCGTGACCGCGCCGATCAACCTGGCGCTCTTCCCGCGCGTCGGCGACCTGGAGTTGTCGATGTACCACATCGCCGACACGATGGCGGCGGGCACTGGCGTTTCGGGACCGCTGGGTACGTTGTGCCTGGACTGCGGCGACGTCCAGGTGCAGGTCGATCTGGATGCGGAACCGGCCAGCGACGTGTGGGGCACCTGGGACAAGCTCGTGCCGTTCCAGAACGTCTACGACTACAAGATGGGTGCCTATACCCAGTACTCGGCGGGCTACTACTGCCGCTTCACGCCCATCGACACCGGCTCGGCGCCGCCCGCGCCGCGCGGCGTACACGAGACGATGTGCTTCCCGTCCGGCGCCTGGGCCTCCTGCGGCAGCGTCCGGGGCACCACGCCCGCGTCGACCTTCAAGTGCCCCGGCCCCGGCGTGGTCGATCCTTCAGGCATAGGCGTCTGGGTCCAGACCAAGTTCAACCTGGCCGGCTTCCTGGGCCAGAGGATCCGGGTCCGCTGGATCGGCACGTCCTGGATGTTCGATGCGACGTCCGAGTCGTACTTCGAAGTGGGCGGAGGCTGGGCGACCACCACAGCGGATGACGGCTGGTGGCTCGACAACATCCAGGTCACCGGCGTCATCACCGGCCAGCGGTCGCTCCTGCCCGACCCCGGGCCGATTCCGCCCACGGCCTGCCCGGTCAACGCGGCCGACATCTGCGACGAAAACATGGCCTCCACGGACAAGGGAACCACGCCGCAGCTGACGATAAAGAACCTGGCCGGCAGTGCCATCTACACCGATGGTCTTGCCTGCAACACCGCGATTGGCCAGTCCGTGCTCGTTTCCGCATCCGGCTCCTCCCTGCCCGGCGGCTGCACGGATGGCGCGGCGCAGTTCCGCTTCAGCAAGAACGGCTCCCTGGTCCAGGATTGGAGCAGCAAGTCCGTCTACCAGGACGCGCCGGCGGGCGACGCCACCTACACCGTCCAGGTGCGTTGCTCGAGCGACTTCAGCTGCACCAGCCAGACCGGTGCAACTGTCAGCGTCGATTTCCTGCCCTGCGATGGCAGCGACATCGCGCTGAGCGTCTCGCACGATCGCGCCTCCGGAGTCACGACGCTGACCTGGCCGTCAGGGCCCCAGACCGCCCCGTTCGCCGGCTACGACGTCTTCCGCGGCGCGCAGGTTGACAATGGTCTCACCGGGCTGCCGGCGCAGGTGCCGGACAGCGCTCTCGCCACACTGGCCCCGCTGTCCTGCAACCTGGCGCAGGTGCTGCCGATCGGCACGACCATGTCGGCGACCACCAGCGAGCTGACTCCGGCCAACACGGCGCACTACTTCCTGGTCGGCCACCGCGACACGAGACCGGGCGTCAGGACCAAACTCGGTCCGGGCGTGATCAACACCATCCGGGTTGCACCGATCAACTGCCCGTAGCCGGGCGGGCTGTACTGAGTGAGCGGGGGGCCCTTCGGGGCCCCCCATTTTTTGATCCCGGAGATTCCTGCAAGGTGCCGCCGGCGGTCGGCCGGGAGATCCCGTGCGGGAGGCGGGACCGGAGCGCGCCAAGCCCCGCAAAGGCGCGACAGGCCGGGGAGCTCCCTAGAACAGGCC
>JACOUZ010000189.1 GCA_016177515.1 Acidobacteriota bacterium | reverse complement strand
GTGCTCGGCGACGTCCCAGTGGAGGTAGCCCTCCCGGGCGCCGGGCAGCGCCCGCGCCAGGGTCGTCTTGCCGAGCTGTCTTGGGCCGGCGACGAAGACCATCTTGCGCTTCAGATCGCGCTTGACCTGGGGGGCCAGATAGCGGGGGAGCGTCCGCATGCCGGGAAGAGGACGGCATTTTTCTACCGCAGTCAAAAACACTCCCGGACGTTTTCACCCATGGGGCACGTTCGAGGACCGGCTGCGCTTCATAGCCTGGGCGCGGCCTGCAGCATCTCGTTCTGAATGATCGCCGGGGAACTTTCATGCGGCCGGACGTCCGAATGGAGGTATATTTCCCGGGTCGGATGTGGAGCGGCGGCCGGTTTCCGACCTGCCGGCGGCGGCCCCAGGTAATCGTCCGAGAGAGCCTCCCATGATGCGGCTCGGACGGCTCGCCATCCTCGCGTCATTTGCGCTGACTCTCGGCGCCATCGGTCCTTACACCCTGACGGAGCCTGCGGTGCCCGGCCCTCCTCGGGACGGCGAGCGCACGCTCTCTTTCGAGCAGCGGCTTCTGGCCCAGCGCGCCATCGAGCGCGTTTATCACTCGGGCAGGATGGGCACCGCCCGACCCTTCGAGGAGGCGGTCCCCCGCCACCTGCTCGATCGCAAGGTGCGGACCTACCTGTCGCAGTCGGTCGCCCTCGCGAGGCTCTGGAGGTCCCCCATCAGCGCCGGGGCGCTGCGGCGCGAGCTGGAGCGGATCGCCGCGAATACTCGATTCCCCGAGCGGCTGAGAGCGATCTACGAGGCCCTCGGCAACGACACTTTTCTGATCCAGGAGACCTTCGTGCGGGCGGCGCTGGCCGACCGGCTGGCGCGCGGTCATTTCTCCGGGGCGCCCGCCGGCGTGCCGCGGCAGGACTGGGAGACATGCTGGGAGGAGGCGCGGCGCGAGTTCGATCCGGCCCTCGCCCATGAAGTGGCCGAATCCCTCCATAGGCTGCCGGAGCCCGGCCCGCGCGCTGATGACGGGCCGGGCCCGACTCTCGACGCCACACCCGCGGATGTCGACGTGGCCGCCTCCCCGTGTGAACTTCAAGACATCTGGGGCGCCGGGGAGACCAGCGTTCCACCCGCCCCCCGCTCCGGTCACACCGCCGTCTGGACCGGCTCGGAGATGATCGTCTGGGGAGGAAGCGACCTCGACACCGGCGCGCTTTATGACCCCCTCACCGATGCCTGGCGCCCCATGCCACAGGCCGGGGCCCCTGCCGGCCGCACCGACCACACGGCCGTCTGGACCGGCTCGGAGATGATCGTCTGGGGGGGCTTCGGCCCGGGAACGATCCTGACAACCGGCGGCCGGTACGACCCGGTCTCCAATGCCTGGACGGCGACCTCGCTCGTCGACGCTCCGTCAAAGCGCTACGGCCACACGGCTGTATGGACCGGACAGGAGATGATCGTGTGGGGCGGCTGGGCGGGTGGTGGGGCGCGCCTCAACACCGGCGGCCGTTACGATCCGGAGAGCGACACCTGGTCGGCGACCTCGCTGGTCGACGCTCCAATCCTCGGCTTCTATCACACCGCGGTCTGGACTGGGTCCGAAATGATCGTCTGGGGCGGGGACTTGACCTCCGCGGGCGGCGTGTACAACCCGGCTACCGACACCTGGCGGCAGACATCCCTGCTCGACGCGCCCAGACCCCGTCGTCTGGCCACCGCAGTCTGGACCGGGACAGAGATGATCGTCTGGGGAGGCTCCAGCGGCGGCTACGCCCCCGGAGGCGGGAGGTACAACCCGGCCACCGACACGTGGCGGCCCACCAATCCCGGCAGCGCCCCGCTCAACCGGTACTATCACACCGCCGTCTGGACCGGCAGCCGGATGATCGTCTGGGGAGGATACGACTTCTCCGGACCGCCTCCTTCCGAGGCTTTCAACACCGGAGCTCTCTACGATCCCGTGGCCGACGCCTGGACGCCGACGTCTTTGGACGGCGCCCCCGCCCCCCGGGGCAGGCACTCCGCCGTCTGGGCGGACGGCCGGATGATCGTCTGGGGTGGTCGAGGGGACAGCAGCGGCGGACGTTACGATCCCTCGACCGATTCCTGGACGCCCACGAACGCCACGCCTTCCAGCCCATCACAGCGCGCCGCGCACACCGCCGTCTGGACCGGCAGCGAGATGATCGTCTGGGGCGGCACGACCGACAGCAGCGGCGGACGTTACGACCCCCTGCTGGACGCCTGGACGCCCACTGCGCTCGCGAACGCCCCCTCGCCTCGCTTCTACCACACGGCCGTCTGGACCGGGCAGGAGATGGTCGTCTGGGGCGGGGAGGACGCCGGCGGACCCCTCGACACCGGCGGTCGGTACGACCCGGCCTCCGACACCTGGTCGCCGACGTCGCTGGCCGGCGCGCCGGCGCCCCGCGCCTACCACACCGCGGTCTGGACCGGACGCGACATGATCGTCTGGGGCGGGGAGGTGGGCGACTACCAGAGCACGAACACGGGCGGACGGTACGACCCGGCCTCCGACACCTGGTCGCCGGCGTCGCTGGCCGGCGCGCCGTCGCCCCGCGCCTACCACACAGCGGTCTGGACCGGACGCGCGATGATCGTCTGGGGCGGGGACGAGGGCGGCTACCTCGGAACGAACACGGGCGGACGGTACGACCCGGCCCTCGACACCTGGTCGCCGACCTCGCCGCTCAACGCCCCCTCGGCGCGCGCCTACCACACCGCGGTCTGGACCGGGAGCGGCATGATCGTCTGGGGCGGGTACGGCGGCGCGGCCCTCGACACGGGCGGACGGTACGACCCGCTCGCGGATTCCTGGACCCCGACCACGACGGCCGGGGCCCCCTTCGGCCGGTTGTGGCACACGGCCGTCTGGACCGGGCGCGAGATGATCGTCTGGGGCGGGGCATACGAATCCGGGTTCTATGTCTACTCGACGAACTCGGGCGGCCGCTACGATCCGGATGCCGACGCGTGGGCTCCCACCACGACGACCGGCGCGCCGGAGGAGCGCGACCTGCACACCGCCGTCTGGATCGGCACCGCGATGATCGTCCGCGGAGGCGAGCAGTACACCGGCGATCTCGTCTATCTCGCCCGGGACCCGCAGGTCGCCTGGTACGGCGCCGCGGCGGCCGTCCCTTCCCCCGACTCCGACCGGGACGGCTTTTCCGTCTGCGCGGCCGACTGCGACGACGCGGATGCGGCGGTCTACCCCGGCGCGCCCCAGTTCTGCGGTGACGGCCGCAACAACGATTGCTCCGATCCGGCGTGGCCGTCCCTGGCCGGCACCAACGAGATGGACGACGACGCCGACGGCGTGTCGGAGTGCGCGGGCGACTGCGACGACGCCAACGGCGCCGTCCAGGGAACTCCGGCCGAGGTGACCGGCCTCGAGGTCCAGGGGTCCGACCCGGCGCTTCTCACCTGGAACCCGCCCGCGGGCGGCGGCGCCGAGCGCTACGACACGCTGCGCTCCGCGGCCCCCGGCGATTTCCTGGCCGGCGCCACCTGCGTCGAGAGCGACGACCCGTCCGACACCTCGGCGTCAGACGCCGGCCTGCCTGCCGTCGGAGAAGGCTTCTTCTACCTGGTACGCGCCGAGAACTCCTGCCCCGGCGTGCTCGGCACGGGCCCCCTCGGCTTCAGCTCGAGCGGCGTCCCGCTTCTGGGTCGCGCCTGTCCCTGACCCCCCGGGTGACGACGGGTTCCTACCTGTACAGGGCGAGGACGGCGGCCAGCGCGGCGAACTCCCCGGTGCGGGGCATGACGACGCGGATGCGGTCGCGGTAGGCCCTAAGTCCTTCGGCGAGATGCTCGGCGGCATGGGGATCGGCGTGGAGCAGACGGCGGAGGTCCAGGATCAGCCGGTCCTCCGTGCGCCTCAGCGCCTCGCGCAGATCCGCCACGAGCCTTTCCGCGCCGGCGGCCGCGAGTCTTCCCCTGACGCGCACCCAGACCGTGGACTCGGGGCGGAGCTCCACTTCCACCTGGTGGGCCGCGGGGGTCTGTCTCTTCAGATGATGCCAGGCGCCCGCCGGCCGTGACTCCTCCGGCATGCGGAAGGTGTGCCGGATGAGCCGCGGATGCTGGAAGAGGCCGAGCCTCAGGGTGAGGCCGGTCCAGGCCGCGAAGCCGACGGCCGCGATCGACTGGAAGCGCTCGACCCACGTGGGCCGTCCGAGGGCCCGGTGGATGCGGGCCTCGAGATCGGCGATCCCTCTGCGGACGCCGGGGGTCGGTCCGAACAGCCTGCCCGCAAGGAACGCGGGGTAGGCCTTGCGGATCTCGGACGCGAAGCGGGCGGCCTTTTTCCGCAGGAAGAGGCTGCTGGAATCTTTCAATCTCAGGTATCCCAGGAGCCAGGTTTCGACGGAGCGATAGATGGAGGGCCCGAGCCTCTTGAAGTCCTCCCTGAAGCAGCGGGCCTGCGCCGCCTCGATCGCCTCCGGCCCCATGGCCGGATGCGCGACCATCGCCGCGAAGCCGCTGCACTTGCGGTAATAGGCCTCGGGGTCCTCGGCCAATTCCCGGTGCAGCAGCCCCTCCTTCATGATGCGATCGAAGAACGGGGTCCCGGGGGTCGGTCCGTAGATCAGGAACTGGGTCAGGTTTGGCTTCAGGGCCAGGAGGCCCGACAGCTCCGCGTCGATGATCTCCGGCGTCTGGTAAGGGAGCCCGACGATCATCGAGGCCAGAATGCCGATGCCGTGCTCGCGGAACTCCGCGAAGATCTCCTCCACGGGCCTGCCCGACTGCTTGGCGAACCCGGAACGGGTGCCCTCGTAGCCGATCCACAGCCCGTCGATGCCCATCTCGAGGATCTGCGTCACCGTGTACTGGCTGATGGCGCGCACGCTGGCGAACGCGAAGATCGACAGCGGCCTTCCGCCCGCAAGGACGCAGTCCCGGAACTCCATGGCCCGCTTCCGGTTGAGCAGGAAATCCTCGTCCAGGACGACGATCGACATCCCCGGCTCGATCTCGAGGTAGCGCTCGATGACGCGATAGATGTCCCGGCCGGTGGGCAGCAGGCGGACGTGCTTGCGCTTGAAGAAATAGGAGGTGCAGCAGAAGTCGCAGCCGTTGGGACATCCGAGGCCGGCGAACACCATGCCGGTGCGCGACGCTTCCCTGCCGAAGACGCGCATCCGGCTGACGATGAGCGGATGTCCGTAGGGCATGGCAATCGCGGGCTCTCCCAGGAGCCGTCTGAAGAAGCCGACGCCCTCCTCGCGACAGACGTGGTCGGCGAAGGGGGCGAGGACCTCGTCGTTGAGGACGGTGCCGTAGCCTCCCAGGACGATCCGCGAAGACGGCGCGTGCTCCCGGATCAGGGCGACGACTTCCTTCATGCGGTGGAAGGTCGCCAGTAGAAACGACACGCCGACGTAGTCGTATCCCTTCCTCAGCTCGCGGACGAGCTCCGCCATGGACGGGTACTGAAGGACGGTGGCCGGCGCCTCCAGGTTCTCGGCGATGTACTCGAGCGAGAAATGGATGTGGTTGGCCCGCGGGCTGAAGAGCCCCTGGGCCCGGGTCACCTGACCGAACAGGAGCTCGTACCCCACGCTGGGCCCGTCACCGTGCCTCTCCCCCAGAGGACGGCAGACGCTGGTCAGCAGGATCCTGGTGGCGGAATTCTCTCTGGTTGGCATGCGTGTCCCCCTCGACGGACGGCAGAGGGTATCACAACGCCGGCTCTTTGATGGATACACAGGTCTGTTAAGAATCGCGTCCGCGCCGGCGGGGCCCGGGGGTATGATCCAGGGGTATTCCCAGGGCATCGCTCGGGGCCGTCGATGCGGACGGAGCCGGCCGGAAGGTGGCCGGGGCGCTCCGTCGGTTCGTGGGCACCCGGGCATCTTTATCGAGTCAATCTGGCAGGAGGTGTACGATGGCTCTGCGCATAGGGGACGAGGCCCCCAGTTTCACCGCTCAAACAACCCAGGGCACGATCAACTTCCACGACTGGATCGGGAACGGATGGGCCATCCTGTTCTCGCATCCGAAGGACTTCACGCCGGTGTGCACGACCGAGCTGGGTTACATGGCCGGCCTGAAGCCGCAGTTCGAGAAGCGGAACTGCAAGGTCATCGGGCTGAGCATCGACTCGGTCGAGGACCACGGGCGATGGTCCAGGGACATCGAGGAGACCCAGGGACATGCCGTCAACTACCCGCTCATCGGCGATTCGGATCTCAAGGTCGCGAAGCTCTACGACATGATCCACCCCAACGCCGGCGGGGACGCCAAGGGACGCACGGCCCAGGACAACGCGACGATCCGCTCCGTGTTCATCATCGGCCCCGACAAGAAGGTCAAGGCCATGCTGACCTATCCCATGAGCTCCGGGCGCAATTTCGACGAGGTCCTGCGCCTGCTGGATTCCATCCAGCTCACCGCGAAGCACAAGGTGGCCACGCCGGTGAACTGGAAGCAGGGACAGGACGTGATCATCGTTCCCTCGGTGAGCGAGGAAGAGGCCAGGCAGCGGTTTCCGGGTGGATGGAAGGCGCCCAAGCCCTACATGCGCACGGTCCCGCAGCCGAAGTAGGGGTTCGTCGTCCGGCAGGAGGCGCCCGGAGAGGGTGCCCCTGCCGCGACCTCACCCGCCTTGAGCTTCGCCGAGCGCGCGTTGAAGGAGGTCGGTGACGTCACGCCACTGTCTGTCCGAGACCTCGTTGCCCAGCCGGTACCACCTCAGCTTCTGCAGGAGGATGTCCTCGGGAGTGTAGACGTACAGCCAACCGTCGGGATCGGTCGCTACCTGGACGCGCTGCCGACGATCCATCTGCTCCTTGTCGAGGGAAGCTTCGAGGGCTTCCGCAACGATCAAGGCAACCCTGATTGGATCTGGGGCCAATCTCAGCGACCGGAGAGACGCGCGGCTTCGGGGTAGACACGACACGCCAATGGGCGTCCCGGGGCGCGTCTAGTTCGGGAACTCGTCGTCCTGCCGCGGCTGGGGACCGGGGCGGATGCCGGCGATGTCGGGATCCTCGCCCGGCGGCAAGGGGGGGGCCTCCTGGCGTTCCTGCTTCTTCTGCAGCCGGCGGGCCTGCTTGTCCTGCTGTTTCTGCTGCCTCGCTATTTCCTTCTGACGCTTCTTGAAGGTCGAACGGGTTCTTCTCGCCAAGATTCAGTCCCCTCTCTCACAGGCTGCGCTTTCTCGCCCGCAGGCCGCGCCGGCTGCCTCCATCCTTGCGGAAGCGCGGGCCGGCTGGCGGCGCGTTGTCCCCGAACATGCGCGGGCCGCCGGAAGGCCGGGGGCCCCTGCTTTCGGAGCGTTCGCGCGCTTCGTTGACGCTGATCGCGCGGCCCCGCAGGTCGCGGCCGTTGAGCTCGGCGATGGCGCGCTTCGCCTCATCGTCCGAGCTCATTTCGACGAAGCCGAAGCCGCGGGACCGGCCGGTGAGCCGGTCCTTGATGACCGAGGCGGTCACGCACGTCCCTGCCTTGGAGAACGCCTCTTTGAGATCCTCGTCCGACGTCTCGAAGGAGAGATTCCCGACGAAGAGTTTGAGGGCCATGTCCCGATCAGACCGGACGGACGTTGGCCGCGGCCGGACCCTTCTGTCCCTGGGTGATGTCGAATTCCACGGCCTGGCCCTCGGCCAGGCTCTTGAACCCCGGCATCGAGATCGCGGAGTGATGGACGAAGACGTCCTTGGAGCCGTCGTCTGGAGTGATGAAACCGAAACCCTTCGCGTCGTTGAACCACTTCACCTTGCCTCTGGCCATCTGTCTTCTCCTCTACGGGTGGACGGACCTCGTCATCGAAGCACCCTGCGGCACGTCGTGACTGAATTGCGGAAACGTCGATTCTGGGCGTGCGGAGTCATCCTACTCTCCCCTCCTCCCCGCGTCAATGAGAAAATGGTGTGCCGAACCTGTTGCTTTCGATCCCGTCACGGGTTACAGTCTCCCCGCTCGCGTGTTGTCCGGCGTTCCTCCGCAAGGCAGACTCGAGGCAGTCACCCATGGCGACGATCGGCAACGTCATCTGCCTCACGCCGCGTGATTCCTACGTCGTCGACGAGCCGATCAGGAAAAAAGGACTCCTGGGGCGGCTCGAACGCTCGATCGGGCCGTTCGTGCGGAGTCCCGGCATCGGTTTTCCCTACCTGATCGGATTCCTGCGCAAGAACGGGGTTCTGCCCGGCACGACGCGGATCGTGGTGCAGCACGACAAGATCGAGGGCCCAACCCCGTTCGAGGAGATCCTGCGGGACAAAGTCGATCTGGGACGCGGCGACCACGACGTCCTGTTCGTCACCGCCTACACGAATTCGGCCCGCGAGGCGTATCGCCGGGCGCGCGAGGCCCGGGCGGCCTACGCCGCGGCCGGCAAGCGTCTCACGGTCGTCTTCGGCGGGTCCCACGCCTCCGCGATGCCCGACGAGGGGACGCGTCACGGGCACATCGACGCCGCCGTCACCGGCGAGGGCGAGTGGGCCGCCACGGCGCTTCTCAACGACATCAAGGAAGACCGGCCCGTGCAGCCGGTCTACCGGGCGGCCTTCGACCGGATTCGCGAGCGGGGCACGCTGGCCCTCGACATGGGGATCTGGGACGGGCTCACGAACCGGCCGCATCAAATCCTGTCCTCCACCACCTTCGCGCGCGGCTGCAAGCTCGACTGCCACTTCTGCGCGGTCTTCCTGACCAACGGACCCACCGTCCGGAACCGCGACGTGGCCGACGTCGCCGACGAAGTGCTGAGCCAGGGCCCCCGGTACACCCGGGAGACAATCGACCGGATCGGGCCGGGGGTGTACAACACCTTCCTCAGGACGATGGTCAAGATGCCGGTCATCGGCCCCCGTTACGGCGATCGGTTAATTTCCCTGATCGGCCCCGGATACAGCGAGAAATTCTTTTTCTGGGACGACAACCTCTACAACGCCGCCGGATCGTTCCGGGCGCTGTGCGAGGCGATCCGCCCCCTCGGGCGGCCGTGGGCGGCGGAGCTGACGATCGACCTCGCCGAGAAGCCGGAGCTCCTGAAGCTCGCCCGCGAGAGCGGCTGTACCGATCTCTTTCTCGGGATCGAGTCGGTCAGCCAGGCGGCGATCGACGGCCTCGACAAGTGGTCGAACGACACCCAATCGATGAACGAGATGGTCAAGCGCGTTCACGATGCCGGGATCAACGTCATGGGGGCGTTCGTCTTCGGGCTGGATGGAGACGATCCCTCGTGCTTCGATCGGACCCTCGAGTTCATCTACGAAACAGGAATCGATTTCCTGGTGGCCAACATCATCCAGCCCTACCCCGGGACCGGGACCTTCAAGGACGCGGTCGCCGGCAACGTTTTCCTTCCCTGGGCCCACTGCCCGCCGAGTTCGGACGTGGCGATGGACTACAACTGGCCCCTGTTCGACGGGGCCCATGTCCTGATCCGCCCCAAAGGGATGACGGTCGATCAGCTGCAGGAGGGGTATTACTACTTCCTCCGCGAAGCCTACTCGCTGACCGGCATCCTCCGCCGCTACCGCGGCCAGGCGCACGAACTGCACCGGGCGGCCTCGCACCTCATGCGCAACTACATGGTCAGCCGCTACGGAATGATCAAGACGGCCCACGCCATCAAGAGAAAGGGAGCCAAACCCGTGGGGATGGCAGGCGCCGCGACGGACGAGAAGGTGCTGGTCGCGCCGGGGTTCCCAGCCCTGCGGGGGGTTGCCGATCCCCGCGCCCCCGAGCCGCTCTGAGCGGCAGGGGTAGCCGGGCAGGCAGGCGCGCCGCTGCTTGACACCCGGATCGGAGCGGGACTACGGTAGCCGCATCATGCTCCGGCCTCAGCCTCCGATGTGATCCCCGCCGACGATCTCTTCCGGACCTGGTTCGCGGCGGTCGAGTCCCGGCAGCTGTCGCGGCTGACCTTTGCCGAAGTGCGGCGCGGCCTGCAGGCGCTCTCCGTGCTGTACGTCGAGCGGCCGCGCGGCCTGGCCGCGGGGACGGCCCTGGACGGGGCCGGGAAGCGCGCCGCCTTCGCCCTGTTCTACGCCCCTCTGCACTTCCTGCTGGTGCGGGAGATCGTGCGCGCCCTGGGGGCGGCCGCGCCCGCGCCGCGGCTCATCGCGGACCTCGGCTGCGGCACGGGCACTGCCGGCGCCGCCTGGGCCACCGAGGCGGCGGGTGGCTGCCAGGTCTCGGGAGTCGAGCGCAGCGGCTGGGCCGTGGACGAGGCCCGCTGGAACTACCGCCTTCTGGGCGTGCGCGGCCGGGCGATCAGAGGCGACATCGCCAAGGCGGTCCTGCCGGCGCGCCGGGGCGCCATCGTGGCCGCCTTCACGGTCAACGAGCTGGACGAGGAGGCGCGGCGGCGCCTGCTGGAACGGCTCCTCGCCGCCGCCCGGCGCCGCGCCCGCGTCCTCGTGATCGAGCCGATCGCCCGGCGCCCCTTCCCCTGGTGGGACGCCTGGACCGGGGCCTTTCTCGCCGCGGGCGGCCGCGCCGACGAATGGCGGTTCAGGGTCGATTTGCCCGACCGGCTGCGCCTGCTCGACCGCGCCGCGGGGCTGGACCACCGCGAGCTGACGGGGCGATCGCTCTGGCTGGACGCTCCTTCGGGCGGCGCGCCGGGTCGCGGCGGGCCCGCGCCGGCTCATCAGGTTCCGTAGGTGCGATTGACTTCGCGCCGGTTCCAACCTAACCTTTTGTCCGGATGATTCACATGCGCCTCGTTTCCTCCTGCCGGCGTTTTGGTCCTGTCGGACTCCTGGCGCGGGCTGCCGCCGTTTTCGTGGCTGGCTTCATCGTCGTCGACCTCGGCGATGCCTCCTGCTGCCCCCTGGCGATTCCGGGAGGTGGGCCGGTTGTGTCCGCGTCCCGGCAGGAGGCGCCGGACGCATGCGAGAGCTTCTGCGTCCCGGACTGCTTCTGCTGCTCCAGCACGGTCCCCGCCGCTCGGGCCGCCTCGATCCACCTCTCCCGCCCCGAGTCCGAGCGGCCTGCTCCTTCCCTTGAATGTCCCGCCACCGGCTTTTCGCCCGCTCCCGAGCACATCCCGATAGCCGCGATCTGACCTAGGAGCCTGTCCGTCACAACCCTCTCCCGGGGCGGGAACCCGCCCTGGCCGCAGGAGAACGCATTCGGGTTGCAGTCTTCTTCGCGGTCCGGTGCGCCACGCTTCAGGCACTCGATGCAAGCCGGACTGAAGGGAGCGATGTTGCTGAATAAGAGTCTGGTTCTGTGCCTTGTGCTGGGCTCGACGGCCGCGGTCGCGGCCGAGCCGCGCGCCGTCGCCCTGGACGAGGCCCTGCGATTGGCCGAGGAGGCGTCTCCTTCGGCGCGGGCCATCGCCCTCGAGGTGGAACGGGCCCGTTCCGAGGCGCGCGCCACGGGCCTGTGGCCCAACCCGGAGGTGTCGCTCGTGCGCGAGGAATCCGCCGGGACCGTGGAGCGGTTCGCGAACCTGTCCCAGTCGTTCCCGTGGTCGGGGCGGCTGGGGCTCGAGAAGGCGTCGGCGCGCAGCGCGGTGGCTGGCGCCGAGGCCGCGGCCAGGCAGGCGCGGGTGAATCTCCGGGCCCGCGTTCGCGAATCATTCATCGACCTGGTCCAGGCCCAGGAGCGGACCGCCGCCCTGGAGGCCGGCCGCTCACGCCTGGGCGAGCTGGTCGAGGTTCTCCGCGCCCGGGAGCGGGAAGGCGAGTCCTCGGGCTTCGATCGCATGCGATTGGAGAGAGAGCTCGCGGAAGTGGAGGTGGATCTTCTGGAGACGCGTGGACGCCTGCCCGGCGCGCGGGCCGTCCTGGGCGCGCTTCTGGGACTGCCTTCCGACGGGCTGGTGGCCTCGGGGAGTCTCGCGGCACGCGGGACGCTGCCCGCGCCGGAGGAGGTGCGGGCGCTCGCCTCCGCCCGCGGGGACGTGATCGCGCTCGATGCCGAGGCCGAGAGCGCCGAGCTCCGGGCCCGCGCCGGCCGGCGCCGCGCCGTCCCCGAGCCGACGATCACGCTCGGGACGAAAACCACGGAGGCCGGGAGGCCGGACGACCGGGGCCCCGTCATCGGCGTCGGTTTTTCACTGCCGCTTTTCGACCGGGGGCAGGGAGCGGCACCGGCCAGGATGCTGGGGGCGCTCCTGCGCGCCCGGCGCGCGGCGCTCGCGGGGCTGGCGGCGGCGGAGGCGGAGGCGGCGTACGCCGAGGTCGTGGCGCGCCGCGAGGCGGAGACGGCCTACTCGACGCCGGGCGACACGGAGGATCTGGTGACGATGGCCCGCGCGGCTTACGAAGGAGGCGAGATGAGGATCCTGGAGCTGCTGGACGCCTACCGGACCGCTCTCGAGGTCCGGCTGAAGACCATCGATCTGCACGCCGCCGCCCGCAAGGCGGAGGCGGCGCTCGACCGGGCCGCCGGATCGGAGGTGATCCGGTGAGCCGCGCGCGGGGTTCCCCGGACCGGCGAGGTCGTGCAGGCGCCGGGGTCCTCCTGTGTCTGATCTCGCTCACCGGCACAGCCTGCGACCGCGCCGCCGAGGAGGCGCTGGAGGAGAAACCGGCCCCGGGGCACTCCCGGGAGGTCCGCCTTTCGGCGGACACCGCCCGGGCCGCCGGCATCAAGATCGTGCGGGTCTCCCGCGAAGCGTTCCACCCGCACTTCGTCGCCAGGGGCGTCATCAGGCCCGTCTCCTCGAAGAGCGTCCGGAGGACGGCGCGCGTCGCGGGACGCGTGGTGCGCGTCCACGCGGACGTCGGGGACCGCGTGCAGGCGGGCCAGGCCCTGGCGACCATCGAAGGCTCGGAGG
>JACOUZ010000188.1 GCA_016177515.1 Acidobacteriota bacterium | reverse complement strand
GCTTTAGCAGATAACTTGATAATATTGCACTCACATAGTATATTGCCTGCGTTTCAGGAGATGCCGGGCGGCCCTATATGGAGCTGCCCATAACCGGAGCACTTGAAGGAGGATTGAAACATGAGCCTGACTCGCTGGGAACCGTTCCGCGATCTGCTGACTCTCTCGGACAGGATGAACCGCATGTTCAACGATCCCGCGTTCCGCGTCATGACGCCGGCCGAGCCGGTCAGCGGCTGGTTTCCACCCGTCGACATCCACGAGGAATCGGGCCGCATCGTCCTCCGGGCGGAGGTTCCCGGCGTTCGCGCCGACGACATCGACGTGAGCGTCGAGAACAACACCATCACCCTGCGGGGGGAGAAGAAGCAGGAAAACGAAGTGGACACCGACCATGCGTACCGGCTCGAGCGCTTCTACGGCTCGTTCTCCCGCAGCTTCGTCCTGTCCACCAAGATCAACCCCGAGCAGATCAAGGCGACCTGCAAGGATGGCGTCCTGGAGGTCGTCGTCCCCAAGGCCGACGAGGTCAAGCCGAAAAGGATCAAGATACTGGACGCGGGCGACGGCAGGTAATCCCGGGCGGGACCCGGAGCCGCACTCCTCGTCTCGGCGGCGATCCGCGATCAGTCGGCGCCGGCCTGCGGGCCGGCGCTCTTCTTTTCCAGGATCCGGCCCAGAGTCTCGCAGGCCCGACGGATGCCGGGGCCGACGACGTCGTAATGCGTCACGGCGCGAATCTGCGTATCGTCGAGCGCCAGCGCCAGCACGCCCTCCTCCTTCCAGCGGCGCACCACCTCCGGCGCCGTGATGCCGGGCCCGGTCACTCTGAACACGACAATGTTGGTCTGCACTCTCGCCAGATCCACCGCCAGGCCCGGGATTGCGGCGATCGCCTCCGCCAGGCGGCGCGCCCGGGCATGATCCTCCGCCAGCCTTTGCACGTTCTCTTCCAGGGCGACGATGCCACAGGCCGCCAGGACCCCGGCCTGGCGCATCCCGCCCCCGAGTCTCTTCCGGACGCGCAGCGCCTCTTCGATGAACGGGGCCGGTCCGGCCAGAATCGAGCCGACCGGCGCGCCGAGCCCCTTCGAAAGGCAGAACATCACCGAGTCGAACGGCCGCGCCAGATCCGCCGGAACGCGCCCCAGTGCCACGGCCGCGTTGAACAGGCGGGCCCCGTCCAGATGCGTGGGGAGGTGCCGTCCCCGCGTCAGGGCGCCGATCGCTTCCGCCTCGGAAGCGGGCAGAATCGTGCCCCCGGCCATGTTGTGGGTATTCTCGACGGCGACGAGGCCCGTCTGCGTCAGGTAATACACCGGGGGCCGGATGGCCCGGCCGATGGCCTCCGCCGTGAGAACTCCATCCTCGCCCCGCAGCGGACGGGGCAGGAGACCGGAGAAGACCGCCATCGTGCCCATCTCGTAATTGAAAATGTGGCTGCGCTCTTCCAGGATGATCTCCTGGCCGGGCCGCGTCCAGACGTTGACCGCGATCTGGTTGCCCATGGTCCCGGTCGGGACGAAAAGGGCGGCCTCCTTCCCCATCCTGGCGGCCGCCATCTCCTCCAGGCGGCGGACCGTCGGGTCCTCCCGGAAGACGTCGTCCCCCACCTCCGCCTCGGCCATGGCGCGCCGCATCGAGGGAGTCGGCCGGGTCACGGTGTCGGAACGCAGATCGATGGGGCCGTCGTGGCGGTTCGTCATGCCCGGGATCCTACACGAGTCGGGCGCCGCCACGCGCCGGGATTGCGCGGGACCCGCTCCGGCAGGGCGTTCTATAATGCCGCGGATGAACCGTCTGAGGCTTCTGGTGACCGGGACCCTGCTCTGCGCCGCCTGCAGCGCGCGTGTTCCCCGGCCGAACGTCCTTCTGATCACGGTCGACACACTGCGGGCCGACCGCCTGGGCTGTTACGGATACGCGCGGCCCACGTCCCCGAACATCGATCGGCTGGCGGCGCGGGGCGTCCTGTTCGAGCGGGCCTTCACCACACTCCCCCGCACCACCCAGTCGGTGGCGTCGATCATGACCGGCCGCTACCCCAAGGTCCACGGAGCGCGCGGCCTGTTCTCGTCCCTGTCGTCCGCCAATCTCACCCTGGCGGAGGTGCTCAAGGAAGACGGGTACGACACCGCCGCCTTCGTATCCAATCTCTTCCTGCGGCCCGGGCAGGGGTTCGAGCAGGGCTTCGATCGGTACGACAATCCACCGCGGCGCTGGGAGGGCAACTCGGCCCCCGAGATCACCCGGGCCGCCCTCGAATGGCTTCGCTCGCGCCCCACCGATCGCCCCTTCTTCCTCTGGGCGCACTATCTCGACCCGCACTGGACGTACAGGCCTGCTCCCCCGTTTGACCGGCGATTCGATCCGGACTTCACCGGCCCCTTCACGCTGTACGACGACCTGGAGGGAAGGCGCCTGACGAAGGGGCAGGTGATCTTCGAGAACCGGCTGCCGCCCCGGCAGGTCGCGCACGTGGCGGCGCTCTACGACGGCGAAATCGCCCAGACGGACGCCGCGCTGGGCGCGCTTCTCGCCGCCCTCGAGGGTCCCGGGACGCGCCCACTGCTCGCCCTCTTCACGTCCGACCACGGTGAGAGCCTCGGCGAGCATGACTACCACTTCGCGCACGGAGAGTATCTCTACCAGGAGTCGCTGCGCATCCCCCTGATCCTCGCCCTGCCGGGAGGCACCGCGGCAGGCACGAGGTCGGAGGCGCTGGCGGAAAACATCGACATCGCGCCGACGATTCTGGCTCTCGCCGGGATCAGACGGATGCAGGGCGTGGACGGCCGGCCGCTTCTCGCCGCGGGGCGGACGGCGGGCGCCGGGCCGGCGCGCGGCCCCGGCCCCGCCCCGGGACGCTCCGTGGTGTTCGCCGAGAGCGATTTTCAGCTCATCCACCCGGAGAACCGCCGCTTCTACATCCCGGGGCCCGCGGGCAAATGGTCCTCGGCGTTCGACGGACGGCACAAACTGATACACATTCCCACACCGGGGGGCGAGATTCTGGAGATCTACGACCTTCTCGAGGACCCGGACGAGACGCGCAACCTGGCCCGGAGCGGGGCGGACACCGAGACGCGCCTCCGGCTCCTGGGCGAGCTGCGGCGCTTCGTCGATTACGGGACGGGAGACACGGCCGGGCACCCCGAGATCGATCCGGAGCAGCGTCTCAGACTCCGTTCGCTCGGCTACATCAACTGAGCGGCCGGGGATCCGGCAGCAACTGCTCCAGGACCGCGTTCGACACCAGGCGTCCGCGCCGGGTGAGACGCAGGCGCTCTCCGCCGCGCTCCAGAAGTCCCGCGCCCATGAGCTCCTCGATCGTGCCGCCGCGCGGCCAGGCGAAGTGGACCCCGTAGCGCCCCCGCAGGGCGGCGAGATCCACGCCCTCGGAGAGCCGCAGCCCGGCGATGAGCGCTTCGGCGGCGCGCCGGGCGCGCGACGGATCTTCCTCGGCCCGGTCGATGGCCGCGCCGCGGGCGGCGATGTAAGCGTCCAGACGCGCCGCGTTCGACCAGCGCCGCCCCAGGACGTACGAATGCGCCGACGGGCCGAAGCCCAGGTAGTCCTCGTCCGTCCAGTACTTGAGGTTGTGCCGGCTGCGATGACCGGGGCGCGCGAAGTTCGAGATCTCGTAATGTTCGAAGCCGCACGCCGCGAGCCGATCCGCGGCCGCCTCGTAGAGCGCGGCCAGCGCGTCATCGTCCATCGCGGCCCGCCGCCCCAGGGCGATCTCCCTGCCGAGCAGGGTCCTTTCGTGAACCTCGAGCAGGTAAAGGGAGACGTGGTCCACGCCGAGATCGATGACGCGCTCGACTCCCTCGAGCGCCCCGGCAGGGTCCTGCCCGGGCAGCCCCAGGATCAGATCGACACCGACGCTGCGAATCGGCGATTGCCGTGCCAGAAGGACCGCCCCGACCGCGCGGCGCGCGTCGTGCGGCCGGCGCATCAGCCTGAGAAGGCCGTCGTCCAGGCACTGCACCCCGATCGACAGCCGGTTGATGCCCCGGGATTTCCAACCCTCGATCCGCGCCTCGTCCACATCCTCGGGATTGACCTCGAGGGCGATCTCCGCGTCCGGGAGGAGCGCGAACGATCCCCGGATCGCCGCCAGAACCCGGCTGACGCCGCCGGCGGCCAGAAGCGAGGGCGTGCCGCCGCCGAAGTGGACCGTGTCGGCCGCACGGCCGAGAAGCGGCGGGCGGACCGAGGCGATCTCGCCGCACAGGGCGTCCACGTAGACCCCGAGCTCGCGCCCGCGCGCCGTCACCAGGTAAAAGTCGCAATAGGAGCAGCGCACGCTGCAGTACGGCACGTGGATGTAGAGGCCGATCACACCTTCTCCACCGCCGCCGACGGGACCCAGCCGCTCATGGCGTTCGGCAGGCTGATCTGGTACCAGCCGTCGCGCCGGTTGCGCACCTCCAGCCGGGCGCCCTCGTGCACCGTGAACAGGACGGTGTTGTCGGCCGCCGGGCCGCTCAGGACGTCCACCTTGTCCTCCATCACGATGGCACGGGCCGCCGACCGCTGCTCGATCTTGTGGCCCAGCGCCAGCCCCATGAGGATCGCGGCCAGAACCGTGGCCGCGGCACCGTACCCGAGCGCCCGCCTGGCGGCGTACGCCTTGCTGAGAGGAAGGGCCCCGACCAGGCCGCCCGTGGCGAAGTAGACGATCAGGAACAGGACAGTGACCAGTCCGGTCGGCAGCCGATCGAGGAAATCCCTCGCGGCCTGCACCGGGTAGGGGATCTCCGCCTCCGGCACCCGGTCGCGGATCAGGCCGCGGGCGTACTCCAGGTTGTCGCGCACGTCCCGGTCGGACGGATCGAGCCGCAGCGCCCGCTCGTAGTAGAGGATCGCCGCCCCGAGCCGGCCCATCTTGAAGTAGGCGTTCGCCAGGTTGTAGAGGACGCGCGGATCCAGGGCCCCGTAGCCCAGGACCTTCTCGTAGGCCTTCGCCGCGTCCTCGTACCGCCCCTCCTCGTAGGCGCCGTTGCCCGCTTCGAACAGCTGCCCGGGCGTCGTGGCGCGCGCCTCCCCCGCCCCGACCCACACGAGCAGGATGGCCGCGAGCGCCGGGAGCCTGCCCGGGTTTCGGGCCGGCCGAATACTCGGACAGGCTCCCGGGCGCCTCATGCGCCCAGCGACCGTTCGAGCCGCGCCACGATCTCCTCGGCGGCGGCGAGCGTCCGGCGCATCTCCTCCGCGCCCGAGGAGGCCGGAGCGAAGCGCGCGTAGTCACAGGCCTCGAGGCAGCGGTGAAACTCCCGCCTTGCGCTCTCCGGCGCTCCCCGCGCGGCCAGGAGCTCCTCGATCCGATCGCGCGTCAGCCCGGCGGCCGAGGTGTCGAACTTGGCGGCGACGTACTCGCTCAGGGCGCTGGCCACCTCCGCATAGAACGCCCTCGAGGCGGAGGGGCCCATCCTGCGCCTCGCCTCCTTCAGCCGCCGGCGGGCCAGGGAGCGGGCCCGGCGACCCCGCCTCTGGCCCGCGTTGGCCCGCTGCGAGTCGCGCGCCCGCGCCAGCGCGAAGACGCCCAGGTCGGCCGCCACCGGCAGAAGCAGAAGCGCGGCGAACAGGGGCGTGCGGTAGAACGGGCGGGATCGGTCCCTGAGGCCGTCGGGAGCCTGCTTGATGAAATGGATGTCCCGCCGCAGCTGCCGGACGTCGCTCTGCGCCACGATCGGCCCGGAGACGCCGGCGCTCCCCTCTCCCGCGCGGGCCACCTGGATCGGGATCGCCGGACTCGAGAGCGTGCGGTAGGCGCCGGTCTTCGGATCGAAGAACGAGAACCGGACCGGTGGAATGGTCTGCGTCCCGGGTGCCAGCGGGATCAGGACGTAGTCCCAGATCTTCTCGCCGCGCAGACGGTCCGCCACCACCGCCGTCGACGTGCTGACCTTCGGGGCGTACTGCTTGAAGTCCCCCAGCTCGGGAAGCGGCAGCGCGTTGACCGCGCTCAGGTTCCCGTCGCCGGCCACCTTCACCTTCAATCCGATGGCATCGCTGACCCGTGACTCCGTGCGGTCGGCGCCCGCCGTCAGCGAGAAATTGCCGACGGCGCCGGAGAAATCATCCGGGCGCGAGCCGGCGGGGAGCGGCTGCACCTGGATGGTGATCGGCTCCGTGCGCCGGGTCAGCGTCTCGGTCGGGGTGAAAAAGAACGATTCGATCGGATCCTGGCTGCGCCGCCGCACCTGAACCTGAAAGGTCAGGGACGGGACGGTGAGCGGACCGCTGCCGGTCGGAAACAGCGCCCGCTTCATCAGGGTGTACTCGTTGTAAACCTCCCCGCCACGCTGGATGCGCCGCAGTTCCAGGTTTTCGGGCAGCTTGATCTCCTCCGTCCAGAAGCCGGGAAAGGTCGGCGTGTCCTTCGACCCGAGGTTCAGGATCTCCGTCTGCGTGTCGAGCAGGACGCGCAGCGTCACCTGTTGTCCCACATAGGCGGTGCGGGTGTCGACCTCGGAGGTCACCAGGACCCGGGGGGCGCCCGCCGGCTCCGGTGTCGCCCGCGCCGTGCCGC
>JACOUZ010000187.1 GCA_016177515.1 Acidobacteriota bacterium | reverse complement strand
GTGGACGGAAGGCGGCGCCTCACGGGGCGACGTCCTCATCCGGCCGCGCCTCTCGAGGGACGAGGCGGAGGCCCGCTATCGCGCGTGGGAACTGGCGGTCTACGGCCGGGGGGCGTCGAGGTAAGGGCGGACGGCGCTGTCGTAGGCGGCGCCGGGGTACGCCCCCCAGAAAATTTTCGCGATCATCCCCTTGCGATCGATCAGGTGCGTCACCGGGGCGATCGGGATCTTGCCGTAGTCATCGTACATCCGGCGATCGGCAATCAACACCGGGTAAGGGATGGCGTAGTTTTCCACGAATCTCCGCAGCATGGTTCCCGGGTCGCCGGGCATCAGGATCGTGTCGGTGTTGATCCCGAGGACCACCAGCCCGCGCTCCTTCTGCGCCTTGTACAGGGCGACCAGGTCGGGCGTCTCCTGCCGGCACGGGAAGCAGGCCGAGTACCAGAAGTTGACCAGCACGACCTTGCCGCGATAGTCGGACAGGCTGACCTGGCGGCCGTTCATGTCCTTGAGTGAGAACGGCGGCGCCGGCTTGCCGAGGAAGCGCCGCAGGTAGGCGTCCTTGAGCGCCGTTGGCGACTCGCCGCGGGCCGCCGCGGCCGGGCCGAACAGCGAGGCGATCAGCAGGAACAGCACGGCGGGCGGAAAGGCCGCCGCGCGCCTGGCCGCGGCCGCCGACGGTCCGGTCATGCCGCCGCCCGCCGTGGTCATGCCGCCGCGCGCCCCGCCTCGCGCAGTCGGGCGATTGTGAAGTCCCGCTCGAGGAACGCCAGGAACCAGCCGGCGCGCGGCCCCTTCGGCTGGCCGAGAAACGCCAGGTAGATGGCTTCAAATGCGGCGGTCGCCTTCTCGAGCCCCGCCTCTTTGGCCAGATCGTAAACGAGGGCGTGGATCGCCTCGCCGTTCATCCCCGGGCGGAGCGCGGAGGCGAGCCGCGCCAGGAAAGCCCTCTGCCCGCCGTCCAGGCCGGAGGCGGCGGCCGGCAGGGTGCGCTCGACCGAGAACTTGACCTCGGGAGGCGCGAACTCGCGCAGCCAGCGGATGGCGTAGCCGGCGCGCTCCTTGAGGGCCGCGGCGTCGGCGACCGGGTAGTTGTTGCGCTTGAGGATCACGACCGCCTGGTCGAGATCGAAGTCGGCCATCTGCACGACGTTGACCAGATGTCGAAACGGCACGCCGACCGGCGTGAACTGATCGGCCCCCGCGAGCTGCAGGGCGCGCGGGTCGCGGCCCCGGGAGGCGGCGTCGTCGAACTCGTCGACCAGCGCCAGGAGCGGCAGGCCGGGGTCGAAGCCGATCGACCGCATCGGGCGCGTCTTCACGATCATGTAGCGCAGGATCTCGGGGGGCACCACCTCGAGCATCCGGTGCACCGACAGGATGTTCCCCTTGCTCTTTTTCAGCTCTCCCTTCCCCTTGAACGAGATCCACTCGTAGGTCACGGGGAACGGCGGCGGCGCCTTGAAGACCTCCCTGCAGATTAGGGCGCCGGTGTCGTACGAGCCGCCGCGCGTCGCGTGGTCCTTGCCGAACGGCTCGATGGTGACCGGGAGGCGAGCCCAGCGCGCCGGCCAGTCGACCCGCCAGGTCAGCTTGCCGCCCCCGCGCATCGACACGGTGCCGCGGCCGCCGCACGGGCAGGTGTAGTCCACCGTCTTGTCCCTCTCGGAAAAGCCCGCGACCAGCGTCCCGGTCATCCGCCCGCACGTCCCGCAGATCGGGTTGAAGGGGCTCCACTCGGGCTCCACGTGGCGGCCGGTGCACTCGTGCAGGATGCGGGCGATCGCGTCGCGCCCTCGGAGCGCCTGGATGATCTGCGGCACCAGGAGCCCCGACTTGTACATCTGGTCGGCGAAGTGCACTTTCACCTTGATACGGAGGCGCTCGAGCGACGCCAGGAACGGCTCGAGAAAATGCGCCGCGTACGACGGATGCCCACCGCACGGGCAGGGGAACTCGGACAGCGGCTTGCCGATGTGGCCGGTGTAGACCGAGGCGTCGAGGAACGGGTAGACCTTGCGCAGCGGGTCGAAGTTGTCGGCCACGTAGTCGAGGGTCACCTCGACGCCGCGCTCCTTCAAGACCCGGTAGACTACGTCGGCGGTGATCACCTCGCGCAGATTGCCGATGTGGATCTCGCCGGACGGCGAAATCCCGGTGGAGATTTCGTGGGGGCCCCGACCCTGCTTCAGGATCTCGTCGGCGATCTCCTCGGCCCAGTGCCTGTCGCGGACGTGAACCATCTCCCCGCCCTCGCCCCTGCCCCTCCGCCCTCACGGCGCGTCTGGCCTCGCGGCGCCTCCATCCTCACGGCGCGGCCGGTCCGGCCACGAAGCGGAAGCGCACCACGATCTCGTCGTCCATCACCAGCCAGAGGAAGCGCGGGACCGGGATCCCGTGGTCACTGTACCTCAGAGTGACGCTCCCTTCCGCCGTCAGGGTCCCGGTATCATACCGGATCGCCGCGGGGACCAGGAGCGTCCTGTCCACGCCGTGCAGGCTGAGGACGCCCTCCACGAGCGCCCTGCGCTGCGTCCCGCCCCGTTCCGCTCCCCGGGTCCCGGTCGCCGGCGGGGACTCGCTCCGCTCCCGTTCCGGTCCCACCTTGATCGAGATCGACTTGAAGAGGATCTCCGGGTAGCGCTCGACCTCCAGATAGGAGCCGCGCATCTTGCGATCACGCATCCGGTTTCCGGTTTCGAGCGCGGAGGCCACGATGCGCAGGGTGACGGAGCCTCCCGCGGCCAGGTCCACCGGATTCAGACCGACCTCCCCCGCGAATTCGCGCGCCCTGCCCTCGATCGTCTCTCCCGGGCGATGGATCGTGAACGTCAGCGCGCTCGAGGCGGGATCGATCGGCAGCGTGCGGGCGCCGCCGGCGGCCGGCATGGCCCCGGCGGCCGGCACGGCCGCAGCGGCCTGCAGACAGGCGAGCGCCAGGACGACGATCGGAGCGGCCCGCGGCCCCCTCATGCCCCGCCTCCCGGAAAGAAACGTCTCTTCCTCCCCATGGCGGCGGCGTACTCGGGACGGGCCAGGAGCGCCTCCTCCTCCGTGCGCACGCGGGCCAGAAGGAGCGCGACGAACAGCGCGCCGCCCGCAATCGCGGTGATGAAGGCGCCGCCGGCGAGCGGCAGCGCCGTGACCTCGAAGGCGACCGCCACGTAGTTCGGGTGCCGCAAAAAGCGATACGGACCGCCGCTCACGACGCGCAGCGGCCGCGGCAGGACGACCCGCATGGTCCACAGATCTCCCAGGCTGTGGATCGCCCAGACCTTCAGCCCCTTCGCCAGCAGGAACGACAGGAGCATCGCGGCCACGAACGGAAACGGCGGGCGCCGCCGAAGGAGCAGGTGCTCGGCCACCGCGGCCGGAAAGACGAGCGCATAGACGGGAACCATCAGTCGGAAGACCCAGGGCGCCACCTCCTCCGCCCCCTGCTTCAGGAGGCGCCCCTCGTTGCGGCGCGCGTGGAGGCGTTCGACCAGGGCGACGGCGACGCCCGCCGCCACGAGCGCGAGATAGAGACCGGAGGGACGATCGATGCCAGTCACTGGATCTCAGGATACGTCAGAATGCCCGCGCTCCGGACGGGGCGGCGTATGGGGGCGTTACACTGCGCGCGCGGGGCCGCCACACCTCCGTCCCAAACCCGCGCCCGCCAAATGTTTTGCAGAAATCGATCGCAATTCGTCCTTGACTTCCTGC
>JACOUZ010000033.1 GCA_016177515.1 Acidobacteriota bacterium | reverse complement strand
AGGATGCCCTTGTCCCCGTCGATCATCGTGATCCGGCTCTTGCAGTGGGCGGTGTTGGTGAACGCCGGGTCGTAGGACATCAGCCCGAAATCGTCCGGGGACTCCTTGATGTCGCGCAACGCCAGCGCCTTGATGGCGCCGTTCTCGATCGGCACGTCGTACGACTTGCCCGTCCGGTTGTCGGTGATGGTCAGGGATTCGCGGCGCGCCGGCCGGTCGTTGGTCGCGACCTTGCCGGCCGGGGCCGCTTTGCCGCCGGGGCTGCTCCCTGAACGGGGCATCGGGGGGGTGCCCTCCGCAATCGCGTGCGCGCCGCTATTGCTGCACGCCCTAGGATAACTCAGGACAGGGCCGGACGGGATTCCGATCAAGGCGCGGCGGCGTCATCGCGGACGTTTTCCACCGGGCCCGTCCCCGGCGCCCGCCCCCGGCGCCTGCTCCGCCGCCACTCCCCGGCGCAACGTCTTGATCAGATGCCGCATGTCGCGCGGCAGGGCCGATTCGAACTCCACGCGCCTGCCAGTGACCGGGTGGACGAAGCGCAGCGTCCGGGCGTGCAGGGCGGTCCGGCCTATGAGGGACGTGCGGCTGCCGTAGCTGCGGTCGCCGATGAGGGGATGGCCGGCCTCGGCCAGGTGGACGCGGATCTGGTTCCTGCGGCCGGTGCGCAGGCGGACCGACAGGACGGTGGCGCCGGGCAGGCGCTCGGCCACCTCGTATTCGGTGATCGCCTCCTTCCCCTGTCCCGGCCGGCGGGTGGAGTGGACCTTGAGGCTCCTCCGGTCCTCGACCAGGCGGCTCCGGAACCGCCCTGCGTCCGGCTCAACCCGGCCTTTGGCCACGGCGGTGTAGATCCGTTCGATCGTCCGGGTGACGAACTGGGCCTCGAGCGCCTCGAAGGCGCGCCGCGACCGGGCGAAGAGCAGGAGGCCGCTCGTGTCCCAGTCGAGGCGGTGCAGGGCATAGAGCGCCGGGCGGCGGACTCCCCTCTCGCGTTCGGCCTCCAAGAGCCGCTCGACCAGGCTGTCTTCCTGTTCGCGCAGAGGCGTGGGGACGCTCAGGAAGCGAGGCTGCTTCTCGACCACGAGGAGCTCGCGCTCCTGGTGGATGATCCGGTATCCCTTCGTGGGGCGCATCCGGGGCTGCGGCCGGTAGCGGCGGGCGGCGTCGAGGAGGATCTCGTAGCGCTCGCCCGGCGTCACCCGGCGCGCATAATCCCCCGGCTGGATGACGACCGGCTCGCGCCGTCCGCCCCCCTGAGGCTGCCGCACCGCCCCGGCATCGATGAGTCCGCGCGCCTCGCTGTGGCTGAAGCCCCCCCGGTCGTGCAGGACGGCCTGCAGGGTGCGGCCGGCGTCCTCCCGGGTCACCTCGAGAGAGAGGCTGGTCAACTCGCGAACGAGCCGATCGCCTTCGCCTCGTCCTGGAAGATCTCGAAGATCAGGTGCAGGGAGAGCATCGACAGGACTTTGTAGACCGTCTGCGTCGGCATCAACAGCTTGGCGTCCCCCTTTTTCTCGACGCAGCGCTTCTTCGAGGCGACCAGCTCGCCGATGCCCGCGCTGTCCACGTAATCCACGGACTTGAGGTTGATGATCAGGCGTGTGTTCCCCTCCTCGAGAAGTCCCTTCACGGCCTTTTCCAGCGACTCCACCGCATCCCCCAGGACGAGCTTCCCCTTCAGGTCCAGAATGCGCACCTTCCCTGCCTCCCTGGACTTCAAGCTCATGCTCCCCCCCTTCAGCGAGTCGAATGCCGCGGGTATCGCGGTGGCGGCTATTCTAAGGCAGTCGGGTAGACTCTGGGGCGATGAAAGATCCGATTCGGCCGGCGGTGACGCGTCCGGGGACCGCGGCGGGACTTCTTCTCGCCCTGGCCGCCGCCGGCGCGCCCCCCGTCGAGCCCCCGACGGCCGGTCCTCGCCCGGCAGGCCCCAACGTCTTCGCGGCGCACGCCCTGTGGGACGACGGGCGCGCCGAGATCGACGCGTACGAGGCCTCGCTGCGGCGCTACGGCCTCCCGCGGCGGCTGACCGCCTACCTGATCGTCGTCAAAGAGGACTTCTCCAAGAAGCAGCTCGTCAAGGCCGACCCCGGCCACGACCCGGCCGATCTGTTCACCGTCTTGAAGCTCAACCACGTGATCGACTACCAGACCGGGATCTACACCTACCACCAGATGGCCTCGGCGTTTTTCGACCGGCCCACGATGGACCTGGTGAAGCTCTCCCTGACCTCCAACGAGTGGTGCGGCAACACGTACAAGGAGTACACGCGGCGCGCCGGCGGCGGCGCGCTGCACGTGCACACTTACTGGGACAACCAGGCGGAGGCGACCCACGAACTGCCGGCCGGGGCGGACGTCGTCTTCCACGATGCCCTCCCCCTGTGGATCCGGTCGCTGCCGCAGGCCCCGGGGACGGTCCGGGCGCTGCGCCTAGTGGCTTCGCAGATCGACAGCAAGGGGGCGAAGCCGGAGATCCGGTCCGTCACGCTGCGGGCTGTCACCGAGGAGCGGGTGAGCGCGCCGGCCGGGGAATTCCGCGCGCTGCGCTGGGAGCTTCTGGACGGCGGGCCGCCCGAGACGTTCTGGACGGCCCGCGCCTACCCGCACGTCCTGGTCGCCTGGGACCGTCCCGACGGCAGCGTGTATCGGCTGAAATGGACGCAGCGGCTCGCCTACTGGACCCTCAATCGGCCGGGGGACGAGAGGTATCTGGAGGGGCCGGCCCCCGGTGCGCCGCGGCAATCTCCGCCCGGGACACCGGATCGCCCAGGCGGGCGATCTCGCCGGGGCGTCCCACGACGATGAGGCCGTCGCCGGGCTTCAGCTCGGTGGAGGGATCGGGCATGATGCGGCGCTCCCGGCCCCCGGGCAGGAGGCGCTTGAGCTCGATGATGTTGACGCCGAAACGCTGGCGCGCGCCGAGCTCGCGCAGGGTCATCCCGGGGAACGACTCGGGCAGCGTGACCATGGCAACCACGTATTCGCCCGGCAGCTCCACGAAGGTCGTCTCCGGTCGTTCGCCCGGCGCGCGGCGATCGAAGCGCGCCAGGCGCGCCTCCTTGTGCAGGACCTCCTGGCTGTAGACCGCGATGATGTCCCCCGCCGACAGCTCGCCCACCAGGCGGCGCGACTCGGGCGAGTCCACCACCGGCAGGCGATCCCGGCTGACCTGCCTCCAGCGGCCGATCGCCTCGCTGAGGAGATCATCCTCCCGCAGGACGGGGACGTCGGTGTACATGACGTCCCGGGCGCGCAGGGTCTGCGCCGCCCCGGGGTTGCGCAGCGGCTCGGACAGATCCCCCAGGGTGATGGCCCCGAGGAGGCGGCCGTCCTCGCCGACGACGAAAAGCTCCTTGCGCCCCCCTTCGAGCAGCCGCTTCATAACCACGCCGACGCTCTCCAGCTCGTTGACCGGCGCGCAGGCGGAGCGCATCAGGTCGCGCACCTGGATGGTGTCCATGACCAGCTCCTCCATCCGGCCGCCCAGGCGGACGCCGCGCTCGATGAGGGACTCGGTGTAGATCGATTCGCGGTGCAGCAGGCGCGACACGACCACCGCGCCGGTGCAGGCGACCATGAGCGGCAGGATGACCTGGTAGTCGCCGGTGAGCTCGAAGATGATCATGATGGAGGTGAGCGGCACCTGCGTCGTCCCGGCGACCATCGCCCCCATCCCGACCAGGGCGTAGGCGCCCGGGACCGACGTCGCGAGCGGGAACGCCTCGTGGCACCAGGCGCCGTAGATGTAGCCGAGGGTCGAGCCGATGAACAGCGTCGGCGTGAACAGGCCGCCCGTGCCGCCCGAGCCCGCGGTCAGGGACGTCGCGGCGAGCTTCAGGATCGGCAGCAGGAGAACGAGCTGGAGCGGCATCCGGTCGCGCAGCACCTGGTTCGTGGTGTCGTAGCCGTTGCCAAACACGTGCGGGTAGAAGACGCCGATCAGGCCGACCAGGGCCAGGCCGGCCACCGGCTTGCTCCACTCCGGCAGCGGCAGCCGCTTGAACCCCTTCTCCGCTCCGCGCAGCGCCCGGATGAAGAGCGAGGATGTGACGCCGATGAGAATGCCCATCAGCAGGTAGTGCCACAGCTCCCAGCCGCTGGTCAGGGTGCTGTAGGCGGGCGCGTGGTAGGCCGGGTAGGCGCTGACGAGATGGCGGGAGATGACCGTGCCGATCGCCGACGCGACGACGATGGGACCGAAGCTCTCCAGGGCGAAGTTGCCGAGGATGACCTCGAGAGCGAACAGCGCCCCGCCGATCGGCGCGTTGTAGGCGGCCGCGATGCCGGCGGCGGCCCCGCAGCCGAGCAGGATGTTGAGCCGGTTGCCGGAGAGGTGGAACCGCCGCCCGAGGCCGGACCCGATCGCCGCCCCGACGCGGATCAGGGGGCCCTCCCGGCCGAGCGAGCCGCCGGTGCCGACGGTGACGATGGTCGCGGCCGCCTTCACCAGGCTCCGGCCGAGGTGCAGGACGCCGCCCCGCTGCGCCACTGCCTCGATGAGCGCGGCCGTGCCGTGCCCTCCGACGGGCTGGCGGGCCAGAAAAACGATGAGGCCGATGATCGCTCCGCCCAGGGTCGGCACCAGGAACCGGTGCCAGGCCGGCAGGGCCAGGGCGTGCTCGAGGATCTCGTGGCGCGATCCCCAGAAGAGACTCTGGAACAGCCCGAGGAGGCGAATCAGCGCCACCGAGGCCAGGCCGGTCGCGACACCGGTCAGAGGCACCAGGAGGAGAAACCTCTTCTCCCCGGCAGGGCGGTTTTTCAGCGACGCGAAGGGACGCCAATCGGCGAACAGTCGCATCCGGTTCATTGCACCCTCCCGGCACATTGTAGTTCCTGTCCTCGGGCGATGCCCGCCGTGTCTGCTAGAATGACGCCCCTTCGCGGAGCCGTCGAAGGTCCCGATGAAACTCCCACACAGCAGATCCGGCCGGCCCTCCGGCGGCGCGCCCTCCCGCCCCTCCATCCTCAGGATGGCGGGCCCGCTCATCCTGTCGTTCCAGATGCGGTCTCTGTTCACCTTCGTGGACCTGGCGTTCGCCGCCACCATCGGGGATGCGGCGATCGCCGCCGTCGGCGGGCTGTCGTTCCCCTACGAGATCCTGATGATCGCCTGCTGGGTGGGGGTGTCGACCGGCCTGACGGCGAACCTGTCGCAGGCGATGGGCCGCCGGCAGGGGGCGCGCATCGAGCAGATCCTGTCGGTGTCGCGCCGCATCGTCTGGGGGCTGGTGCCCGTGTTCTCGGCGATCGCCGCCTACATTCATTTCGGCGCCTACCACATGGGGCTCGATCCCGCCCTGGCGCGCCAGTTCTCGATCTACGGCGGCGTCCTCATCGGCGGATCCGCCTTCACGGCCTTCTGGTCGATCATCCCGGACTCGATCATCAAAGCGCACCACGACACCCGCTCCACGATGTGGGCCGGCATCTGGTCGAACCTGATCAACGTCGGCCTGAACTCCGTCTTCTTGTTCGTCTTCCACTGGGGGGTGTTCGGGATCGCGCTGTCGACCGTCCTGGGCCGGTTCGGCGGACTGGTCTACGCGCTGCGCAAGTCGGCGGCGCACGAAGCGGCGCGCCAGGCCAGCGACCTGGACACCGATCCGGGGATCGATCCCTCCCCGCTCCGCTCGCTGATGGCGCTCGCCGTCCCGGCCGTCCTGACTTACGGGCTGATGGCGGTCGAGACGGCCCTGGTCAACTGGCTTCTGGCGCGGCAGGCGGGGGCCACCGAGTCGATCGCCGCCTACGGCATCTTCTCGCGCGTCCTGCAATTCGCCGCGATGCCGATCATCGCCTCGGCCGTCGCCGTCCTGCCGTTCGTGGCGCGACGCTTCGGCGAGGGGGACATCGGCGCCATCCGCCGGGGCATGCGCCAGATCACCCTGGCCGCGGCCGTCTACTGCGCCGTCCTGGTGACGCCGGCGATGTTCCTCGGCGGCCCGCGCCTGGCCCGCGCCCTCGCCGAGTCGGCGAGGACGGCCGAGCTGGGGACCGTCGCCCTCTACTTCTGTCCCCTCGCCTGCCTGGTCATGATTCCGTTCGTCCTGTGCCGGCCGGCGTTCGAGGGCCTGCAGCGCGGGCGGCCGGGCCTGACGATGGCGGTGTTCCGCTACGCTCTCCTGACGATCCCCTGCGCCTTTCTCGGGATGAAGGCGGCCGGCGCCCTGGCCGCCGAGCCCCTCTACGGCCTTCTCGGCGGGCTCGTCGTCGCATCTTCGATCTCCTCCAGCGTTTTCCTGGCCTGGCTCAGGCGCTACCTCCGGGGCTTGGCGCAACGTCCGGAACCGGAATCCGGGGCCGGCCACCGGGCTGGACTCCGGGGCCGGGAGAAATAAATTAGCGAGTGCCATGTCCGGACGCGCCACCGTTCCCATCCCCCAGCCGCTGTTCGATGCCGCGGAGCCGCGTCCGGATCGGGCCAGGTCGTCTGCCGGGACCGGGATCTCCTCCCTTGCGTACGCCGGGTTCATGGTCTGCCTGGTTGTCTCGGGGATGAGCGGCCTCATCTACGAGGTCGCCTGGGTGCGCTCGCTCGAGCTCGTCTTCGGGGCGACCTCTTTCGCGGTGGCGACGGTATTGGCCGCCTTCATGGGGGGACTGGCCCTCGGATCGGCCGGGATGGGGAGGGGGGCGCACCGGCTGGCCCGCTTCCATCCGCTGCGCGTCTACGCCGTCGTCGAGTGCCTCATCGGCGCCGCCGGCCTTCTGATCCCGCTGGGGCTCCAGGCGCTCGTCCCCCTCTACCGGCAGGGCTGGACGCACTTCCACGCCTCGTTCACCCTGTTCAGTCTCTGGCGCCTGGCGCTCTGCGGGTCGGTCCTCCTCCTGCCGACGGCACTCATGGGGGCCTCCCTGCCGATCGCCAGCCGCCTGGCTGCCGCCGGAGCCGGCGGCGAAACGGGCAGGAGGGTCGGCTTCCTGTACGCCGCCAACACGTTCGGCGCGGTCGCCGGCTGCGCCGCCGCCGGGCTGGCTTTGCTGCCCTCGATCGGGCTGAGGCGGACGGAGTGGCTCGCGGTCGGACTGAACCTGCTGGCCGCCGGCGGCGCCGTCCTGCTGGCGCGATCTCGCCGCGGCCCCGGTGCCGGGCAGGTGGCGGCCGCAGTCGAGCCGGGGGCGGCCGCAGGCGGACCGATCGCGTCCGCGGAGGGTCTGGAGGCGGCCGGCGCAGGGCGGGAGACCGCGGCTGCCGGGCCGGGCACCGCCCGGGAGGCCCGCGTCCTGATGACGATTTACGCGATCTCGGGCGCGACCGCGATGCTGTACGAAGTCGCCTGGAGCCGCCTTCTGGTCCTGGTACTCGGGTCTTCGACGGACTCGTACACCATCATGCTGACCACTTTTCTCCTCGGCCTGGCGTCGGGAGCGTGGATCGGCGCGCGATTCATGAGGTCACGCGCGCACGCGCTTGCGGCCGCCGCGCTCAGCCAGGTCGTCGTGGCGCTGAGCACCTACGCAGGACTCTATCTCCTCCGCGAGCTGCCGTACCTGTACATCGTGGCGCACGACCGCCTGGAGCCCTCGGCGCGGGGACTCCTTGGAGTGCAGCTGGCGCTGGCGGCGGGAATCATGATCCTTCCCACGCTCGGTCTGGGGGCCATGTTCCCGATCGTCATCAGCGGCCTGGACCCCTCGCGTGCCGGAGCGCCACGGATCGTCGGCCGGGCCTACGCGTGGAACACGCTCGGCGCCATCGCCGGCTCGCTGCTCGCCGGGTTCTGGCTCGTTCCCCGCCTCGGCAGCCGCGGAACGCTGGTGGGCGGGATCGCGGTGAGCGCCGTCCTGGCGCTCTGGGGCCTCCTGGAGGCCCGCCCGGCCCCGCCCGCCCGGCTGCGGACTCTGTTTGCCTGCGCGGCGGTCGCCTTCGTGGCGAACGCCATCGTTGCGGCTCCGGCCCTGCCTCCGGAAATTCTGTCGAGCGGCGTGTTCCGCTACGCCGACCGTTACGAAGGGTTTGGCCGGGCCCGGTTTCTGGAAAAGGCGAAGGCCAACCACGGCGAGATTCTGCTGTTCAAGGAGGGCCTGACCTGCACGGTGACGGTCTTCCGGACGACGAAAGCGCTGACTCTCCTGGTCAACGGGAAGCCGGACGCTTCCGTCCCCCCCGGCCTCGCCGAGCCGTTTGGCCGGGAGAGGACGGCGCGCCCGGGGGACCTGCCGACCCAGGTCCTGGTGGCCCAGGTCCCGATGCTCCTCGCACCGCGGGCGGACCGCGTGCTGGTCGTCGGTCTCGGAAGCGGCGTCAGCCTCGGCTCGGCGCTCCGCCACCCGGCGCGCGAAATCGATTGCGTCGAGCTGGAGGACGCGGTCGTCGAGGGGAGCCGCTTCTTCGACCAGGAAAGCGGCGCGCCGCTCGACGACCCGCGCGTCCGTCTGGTGGTCAATGACGCGCGCAACCACCTGCTTCTGACCGACAGGGTCTACGACGTGATCATCTCCGAGCCTTCGAACCCCTGGGTGGCGGGGGCGGCCGGCCTCTTCACCCGGGACTTCTTCGCGCTGGCCAGGTCGCGCCTGGCCCCCGAAGGCCTGTTCTGCCAGTGGGTGCAGCTCTACGAGCTGACGGCCGGGGATTTCCGGGCGATCCTGCGGGGCTTCGCCGGCGTCT
>JACOUZ010000210.1 GCA_016177515.1 Acidobacteriota bacterium | reverse complement strand
GGCGTGGGGATGACCTTCGGGCTCATCCAGTACGTCGCCGGTCGCGACCGGTTGCGGCCGGCCGCGGGGCGCGCGTCTCCGGCCCCGGCGGCCGCGGAGACCCCGCCCGCGGGGGCGCCGGTCCCGGGAAACCCGGCCACCGGAACGCCGCCCGCGGGAGCGCCGGCCGCCGGCGCGGCGCGGTCCCGTCTCGGGTTCACCCCCGTCGAATGGATGCGGATGGCCGCAGTCTGCGTGTTTTTCCTGTTTGCCGCCCTGTTCTGGGGCGCCTACGAGCAGGCGGCCTCGACGCTCAACCTGTTCGCTGACCGCTACGCCGACAGGGAGGTGCTGGGCTTCATCGTCCCCTCGAGCTGGTTCGTATCGATCCAGGCGATGTTCGTCATCCTTCTGGCTCCTGTGTTCGCCTGGATCTGGATGCGGCTCGGCCCGAGGGAGCCATCGACCCCGACGAAATTCGCGTTCGGCCTGCTCCTCGCAGGGATCTCGTTCGTCCTGCTGCTTCCGGCGGGCATGATGGTTACCGGCCGCGAGGGGATCCTGGTGAGCCCGCTCTGGCTCGTCGCCGCCTACTTTCTGCAGGTGACCGGCGAGCTCTGCCTGAGCCCGGTCGGCAACAGCGTGGTCACCAAGCTGGCCCCCGCCCGCGTCGTGGGTCTGATGATGGGTGTCTGGTTCCTGTCGATCGCCGCCGGCAACAAGCTCGCGGGCTGGGTGGCGGGCCTGACCGCCTCGGTGTCCCTGCCGACGCTGTTCGGAAGCGTCGCCGCCGTCACGATCGGCGCCGCGCTCGTCCTGATGCTCCTGATCCGGCCGATCCGGCGCCTCATGGGAGGCGTGCACTAGGAGAGCGTCCGGGCATCGGCCCCTATCTCTTCTTCTTTGCAGGCTCCTCGGGGGACCGCGTCCCCGAGTAGGTGTAGTTCAGGACGGCGCCGTCCTTCGTCGTCCAGGCCATCCGTCCGGCGATGGAGTCGCCGTTGATCAGTCCCGACCAGTGAAGCGTCCCATTCTGCCCGCTCGCCATATCGACCGTGAACGCATTGTCTTTCATCGTGTAACCGACCGAGGCGAAGCCGTGGAGAGCCCAGCCCTCGGATCGGAACACTCCCTGGTACAGTACGAGACTGTCTTCGGTCGCCTTCTCTCCCCTGGCGACCGCGTCGGCATCCGGCGTGATCCGGATCTTCCAGGTGCCATACTCGATCGGACGCTGCTTCTTCTTCGCGAGCGCGGGCACCGACACGATCGCGAGGACCAGAAGCACGACTCCGACTCGGGCGGTCCATTTCACCATCAGACGACCCTCCCCGATGAAGAATGTTTCGATCCCGGCGCGAACTCTATCCCGCCGGTGCGGGACGAGTCAAAGCCAGGTTCAAGGCTTCACAGCGTGAAATAGAACGTCGCACCTCCGTTCACGGCGCCCTCCGCCCGAACATGGCCGCCGTGACGGCGCACGATGCGCGCCACGGTGGCCAGGCCGATGCCCGTTCCCTCGAAATGCTGCGCCGAGTGCAGGCGCTGGAACGCGCCGAACAGCTTCCCGGCATAGGCCATGTCGAAGCCGGCGCCATTGTCGCGCACGAAGAATTCGGGCCCGCCGTTCTCCAGTTTCCTGCCGAACTCGATGCGGCCCTGGACGCGGTCCCGCGTGAATTTCCAGGCGTTGCCCATGAGGTTCTCCAACAAGATCCGCAGCAGCCGCTCATCCCCCTGGGCGGAGATCCCCTCCTCGATGCTGATGGCCATCTGCCTTGCGGGCTGGCTCTTGCGGAGTGCTTCCGCGACGCGACGCGCCAGGTCGCTGAGGTCGACGCGCGCGCGGCGTATCTCCGTCCGTGTCACGCGGGACAGGCCGAGGAGATCGTCAATGAGCTGGCCCATGCGCTGTGTGGCAGCGCGCACCCGCGCGAGGTGCCGTTTCGCCTGCTCGTCGAGCGCCTGTCCGGAGCGTTCCAGGAGGGCCTGGCTGAAGCCATCAATGCTCCGCAGGGGCGCTCGCAGATCATGGGACACGGAATAGCTGAACGCTTCAAGCTCCTTGTTCGTGGCATCCAGTTCCGCAGCGCGTCGGTTCAGGTTCTCGTTCAGCCGCCTGATCTGGTCCTCGGATCTTTTTTTCTCAATGAGCGCGCGCAGAATCACGCAGGTCAACAGGACACTGAAGAACAGCAGCACGATGTAGACACACATCATGTTCCTGAGCGTCGTCCCCGGGGTGGCGAAGGCGAGCGTCGCCGGCTGCTCGGAGATCACCGCCCAGCCGTATTCAGGAACAGGCTCGTAGGCATAGACCCGTTTCTCGCCATCGTCAGGAGAGCGCAGGATCTCGATCCCTCGCTCTCCCCGAAGCGCCTTCTGGATCGGATCGAGGCCCGCGAGGTCGATGATCTCCCCGTCGGACTCGTACCGAGGGTGCACGGCCAGGTGGCCCTTCCGATCGACCACGCGCACGATGCCTCCAGGGCCAAGCTCGGAACGTTGGGTCCACGCGAGGAGCTTGCTGAGTCGTACCTGCAGGACCAGGATCCCGGTGACCGCCTCCGGAGCGGATTCGATCGGCACGGCCACGGCGAAGACATTGGCCTGTGGCTGTGCGGCTCTTCTGTATACCTCGGATATGTAGGGCCGCCAGGTCTCGCTGACGCCTCGATACCAGTCGCGGTAGGAGAAGTCCATGCCTCGCACGTTCGGAAGCGCCGGAGTATCCGCCTTCAGAGTGCCTTTCCGATCGCTAAGGAAGATGCGATCGATGAAGGGAAAACTCTGTGGCACCCCCTCGAGAATCCGGATGGCCTCGTTCCATCTGCCCTCGCCGACCAGCTGGCGGAAGCGGACACGCGTGGCGAGAGAGATGCCGATGTCTCTCAGTCGATCGAGATCGGCCTTCACGGTCCGGCTCGCAAGGTAGACGACGGCCTGTCGGCGCGACAGCGCGAGCGCCTTCAGGTCCTGACTGATCCGGAAATAGCTCAGGACGGCCATGACGATCACGGGCGAGACGAAGATCAGGAGGAAGACGAAGCGAACCGGTCGGTTCGGTCGGCCCGACCGGAACAGGAGATCCGTCACCCAATCTCCCAGGTTCGTTCCTTTCAGGTGCCAGGTCATTCAGCAGGCTCCCGAGGGATTACAGGAGCGTAACACCCCCCGTCTGGCCATCGACCGCTTCGAGGCGATCCGCTGTTCCAAAATCGGTCGCCGTCCCCACCAAGTCAAGGGAGTCATTCAACCTGGATATCAAACTGGATCAAACTGCTCGAGCCGGATCGAATGGATCAACGGCGGATGGCGATGATCTCGATCACGGCCGGCGTGACCATGAGTGTGCCCGGCTCCTTCTCCCTGGCGGCGAAGGCTCCGCCGAGCTCCCCTGCGCGATCCGCGTTCAGGCGGCCGAGGTCGACCAGGCGGCGAAGCCCGATCTCCAGGAACGACTTCGGCCACTGCCAGATGTCGTCCGACGGCGCGACGATATCCAGGATCGGGCGAAGGGAACGGATCCGGAAGCCTGTCTCATCGAGCCACCGGGGAAGGTTGAGGCCGACGTCGGGCTCGCCCCCGCTGGCACGCCAGGACTCCATGACCAGCCGGACGAACTGCTCCATCTCGGGCGAGGGCGGCGCAAGGCGCCAGGTGGAGTAGTCGAGGTACTCGTATACGACCAGCGGGCCTCCTGGACGGAGAGCACCATGAAGCCGCGACAGGAGTGCGCGCGGACGCTTCACGAACGCGAAGATCCACCGGCACCAGGCCCCGTCGGCGCCGAAGCCCGACCAATCGTCCTCGTCCAGGTCGACCTCCCGCCCCTCCACGTTCTCGAACCCGCGGCGCCGCCGGACCGATTCGAGGGCATCCAGGAACCGGCGGGATCGCTCCAGGGCAACCACCCGGCCCGACGGTCCGGTGATCTCCGCCAGGTCGAAGGTGGCGTGCCCGGGGCCGGATCCGACGTCGAGGAGAGTCTGCCCGGCGGAAAAGCCGGCCCTCCGCCAGGCGTCCAGGACACGGGGTCGCCACACACGGTGCTGCAGGCCCAGCCGCTCGATCTCTTCATCGTGCGTGCCCAGGACGTAATCGCGCTCCGTCTCGCCTGCGGCCATCGTCTCCTCCTCGGGGCATGCGGTCGCTCTCTTATACGAGTCGCAGGCGTGAAAAGGATGCAAAGCATCGGCTCGACTTGTTCCCCCCGGTCAGCAACGCCGGCCGGGCTTCGGGCGCCGCTTGAGTCGGCGTTCCTGGCGAAGGCGCCCCCGCTCCTTCTTTCGCCGGACGCTCTCGCCCATCGCCGCCTCCTCGGGAGACGCGCCCGGCCTCTTGCCGGTCCGGTCCGACGGGGCTGGCCTGGCGGCAGGAGCAGGCACAGCGGCCGGTTCCGGCACTGCCAGGGAGGCCCGCGCCATCATCGTTCCGTTGCAGGTCGTTGCCATCGAAGACCACGAGGACCTTTTGACCCCTCCTTTGCGCGAACCGGCGCAGCCTGTCCTCCAGAGCGCGACGTGCCTCATCGCGATGGCCTGACACCTGGAGCCCCTGCAGGCGGGGGATGGCGAAGATCATGTTGTGGCCATCCATGATCCAGGTT
>JACOUZ010000209.1 GCA_016177515.1 Acidobacteriota bacterium | reverse complement strand
GCCTGGGAAGCCGCGACGCCGTCGCTCAGATGTGGCGCTCGATCCTCGAACACCAATCGCGGGAAGGGTAGGTCCGCTCGCGCGGCGGTCTGTGCAACAGATCGGCTGGTGGGCCTTTCGGCGATCGCTACGAGGCCTGGCGATCCCGCCGGTTAAAGGCCCTCACTAGGCGGCCTGGGACGATGGGCGACGGCCAGCGCGTCCCACTCCGGCTGGCTCAGGTGAGGGGCGTCGTAGTCCGGCGGCGGTGTGCGGAGGAACAGGCCCGGGAGCAGCGTGTTCACAAGGGCGTACAGAACGAGTCCCGCGTACAGGTCCTCGGAGATCGCGAAGCGCTCGCGCAGGAGATCTGCCAGCACCAGGGAGAAGACCAGGGTCGGGATCAGCGACATGCCGACGCGCAGGCCCTCCCGGTAGGACACACCCAGCGCCAGGCGCTGGTGGATGCCGACCTGCGCAAGCCGAAACGGGATCGCGGTCACCAGGAGGATCGCCGCCAGCAGAATGGCCCGAGGAGCGATCCGGGCGGCATCGAGTCGCAGTCCTGCTTCGAAGAAGTAGAACGGCACGAAGATCGAGGCGAATGCCTCGACGGCGTGCAGCATCTTCTCCGAGGAGATCGCCGGCAGGCGCTCCTGGAACTGCCGGGCCGCCACGCCCACGAGAAACGCGCCGACCAGATAGTAGACTCCGAGCCTGCGCGTGGCGTGCGCGCACACGAGCGCCAGCATCAGTAGGAACGCAAACTCAGAGCGCGGCGCAAAGGGCGCGACGCGCGCCGCGAAGACCCGGAACAGAAGAGGGATCAGAAACACCAGAGCGGTCAGTGCAAGGGTGGCCAGGGCCATCCGCCGGGCCGAGGTGGACTGAAGCGCCACGAACAGCGTCAGGAGCGCCAACAGCTCGGCGGCGATCGCCTTGGATTTGGTCCAGAAGCGTCCCTCCTCGCTCAGCCCGAAGGAGTCCAGCGAATCCAGGATGAACCCGGCCGACGGGGTCAGGACCGCGAGCGCCACCAACCACGAGGCACGGGGCTCCAGATCCAGCGTGGAGAAGGCGACGAACGCCACCAGGACCAGGCTCGCCACTTGGCTGGCCAGGTGCTGCGCGAGGACGCGGGTGCCGTCGCGGAAGTCCGCAGCGCGGAGCTCGAGCCCGGCGAAGAGGAACAACGCCACGATGCCGAAGGTCGCGAGAAGATGGATGGTCGGATCGTCGCGGAACAAGCCGGCGGCCGCAGCGGCGCTTCCGAGGACGAGGCTGGTTACGGCGGCAGGCAGCCGGAAGCGCTGCAAGACCTTCGGCACTACGAACAGCGCGAACAGCACGCCGAGATAGAGGAGGTCAGAGCGCACGGCTCTTCCGGACGAGGCTCCATTTGAGCGCCGGCGGGGTGGTGAGGGTCGTCAGAATTACCATCGCGACGACCGCGGAGTACGTTGTGTGGTCGATGATCGCCCGGCCTCCGATGTGCAGGCCCAGGCCGATGTTCGCGAAAATCAGTCCGACCTCCCCGCGGGGGATCATCCCGATCCCGACCGACAGGCGATCGACCCCGCGTCCGACAACCCCCAGCCCGCAGACCTGCTTGCCGATTATCGCGGCAATCGTAAGGACCAAGGTCAGGCTCAACACGCCCGGCTGCGCGAATGCGCCGATCTCAGTCCTCATCCCCATCAGGACGAAGAAGACCGGGGCCAGGAAGGCGGTGATCGGACGCACTAGTTCCGCGAGGGGGTGCTCGCCGCGGCCCACGAAATCGCGATAGTGCAGGTCCTCGAGGATCAGGCCCGCGGCGAAGGCACCGACGATGGGCGCCAGCCCCAAGAGGTTCGAGAGCCATGCCAGCACAAAGCAAAAAGAAAGGCCGAATCCAATCAGGACCCCGCGCGCCCGTAGCTTCGACGCGATGTGGAAGAGCCTGGGTGAAACCCACGTTCCGAGCGCCAGCGAGCCGACCAGAAAGACCGTGGCCTTCAGGAGGATCCACCCGACGGCGGCGTACGAGAGCATCCCACCACTGTCGGCCGCGGTGATGATCCCGGCAACGACCGAAAGCACGACCAGACCCAGGACGTCGTCCACGACCGCCGCGCCCAGGATGATGCGCGCCTCGTGAGTCTGAGATCGATCGAGATCCTGAAGCACGCGCGCCGTGATTCCGACGCTGGTGGCGCAGAGCGCCGCCCCGAGAAACGCGTGGACGTAAACACCGGCCTCCGGCAGGAGCCACGCCCCCACCAGCCATCCGAGCGCGAACGGGCACACGACGCCGAGGGTGGCGACCAGGAGCGATGAGAGGCCGACCCGCATCATCTGGCTGACCGTGGACTCCAGCCCGACCTCGAACAGGAGCAGCAGGACGCCGAGGCGGGCGAGCATGTCGAGCATGATGTCGTGGGAGATAAACGACAGCCTGTCGAAGCCGAACAGATCAAGGTTTCCGAGCACCACGCCCGCGAACAGTTCGCCGAGCACCGCCGGCTGCCCGACACGCGACGCCAGGTCGCCCCCCAGCTTCGCCGCCACGAGTATCAGCGCCAGCGCCGCGACGACCGGCGAAATCGGGTCGAAGTGCGCCCCGGCCTCCGAGGCAAGAGCCGGGGTCGCCACGAGGCAGAGCGCGGAAGCCGGTGCCCAACGCATCATGCGGAGGAACTATAGAACAGTCTCTCCGACCGTCCACCAGGCATTTCTCCCGGCGCGCGGCAGGTTCGGATCCTGCTCGGCATGGTCCTTTGGACGGCCGCGCCCGAGACCGTTACAATCGTCCGGCGGGGTTTCGCATCGTGCGGAAACACATCATCGCGTGGACGGCCCGATCGTCGCTCTTCTTCACACTCCTCGTTGCGCTCGCCCTCGCCTTTCCCGGAGCCGCGAACGCCACGGGCCAGGAGTTCTGGGACACCTACACCTTCGTCGAGCCGTATGGGGGCGGACAGTTCGATGGCGCCGGGAACGCCTCCGACTTCTGGAAAGGTGGAGTGAGATTGGGCCGGGTGGGTTGGCTGACAGGATGGGAAGGCGATCTGGCGGTTGATCCGGGACAGAGTGGTACCGAAGATCGATACCAGGCTTCCCTCGACGGATTCCTCAAACCCGTGGAGACGAGATACATGTCAATCCTGGTCCTCGTCGGGCTGGGCGTCACCCACCTCCGCGGCGGCCCGGATTCGGACGACAGCGCTCTCTTTCACTATCGCTACGGACTCGCCTACCGGGTCCGATTCAGCGAGCGTGTTGGCTTGCGGCTCGACGTAACGGCGCTTCGCAGCCGCGCCGGAAATTTTTCCAGCCTCGAGGCGACCCTGGGCTGGGTCATTTACTTCTGACCACCCGTGGGGAGCTGCGCCGCGCGCATGGCGGCATGCCCGCGCGGCGAAGTAGTCTCCGGGGCGGGACGTTCAGGAGTCGGTAAAGGTCATCGTGGTCAAACCCGTGATGGATACGCTGCCCCTCGCCGCCTCCGCGATCCTCATCGCCGGGCTGCTCGTTGCCTGCGGCCCACGTTCAGCAGAGGTCACCGTGCAACAGGTCGACGCGATGCGGGCGCGTTGGGTGGCGAGTCCTGTTCGCAGCTACCACATCATCGTCGACGTCGAACGGCCGGGCGATCGCCGGCGCAACGACATCACCCTCCTTGTGGATACCGTGACCAGGTCGTCGGTCGCCTACTGGAACGAGAAAGCGCGGGACTGGGGACCTGCCCGCGAACTGACGGCCGCTAAGGCGACGCCGTTCACCGTTCCCGGCCTCTATGACTCGATCCGTGAGGAGCTTCTCGAAGGCCATCGCTCGGACTGCCGCGTCGCCTTCGTGGGCGATCCGCCCGTCCCAGAGCGCATCCTGCTGGGTCCGGTGATGGGGTCTGGGGCGCCAATGCCCGGCACCGAGGCCACCGTCATCGTAAGAGCCTTCGAACCTCTGTCGCCGGCGCCGAGGCAATGATTCTCCCGTCGCCCGTGCAGATGGCACCGTCAGATCGCCTGGGCGCCGACCGGCGCGACGCGCGGCGCGATACGACTGTCCGTTCATCCGTATCTTCATCCCGAGTCGCAGAGGTCCTTCGGAACAGGTGTCCATCTGGGTGTCCGTGCGCCGGTCAAAACCGGCGAGGTGTTGCGAATGGGAGTTTCGTACGGTGAAGGGGTAGCGACCCACACCGGCCCCGAG
>JACOUZ010000184.1 GCA_016177515.1 Acidobacteriota bacterium | reverse complement strand
GTCCAGGATCACCACCTTGTTGCCGATCCAGCAGTCGTCCTCGACGACGATGCCCTGACGGCTCACTCCCTGCTGGTTGATCGGCGCGTCGGTCGCGTCGAAGCGGTGATTCTCGGCCAGGAGATCCACGGACGCCCCGAGGGTCACGTTGCGGCCCAGCGTGATCCCGCCGCCCCCGCCGAGGATGCAGTACGGGCCGATGTAGCCGTTGTCGCCGATGGCGATCCCCTTTCCCTTCTCGGTGAGGTGGCTGGTGACCTGCAGCCAGACGTTCTGCTTCAGCCGGACGTTGTGGCCGAGCCGGACGCCCTCGAGCGACAGGCAGTTCAGGTAGCAGTCCTTGCCGATCGCCACGTTGTCGCCGACGCTCAGGTGGTCCGGGAAGAGAATCTCGGCGCGCGCCCCGACGAACAGTCTCCGCCCCGCCTCCCGCAACCTCCACCGGAGCAGGGTGCCGCGTACCCGGCTCCACGCCCCCTTGCGGTACAGGTAATAGAGAAGCTCGCCGGCGCCCGCCTCGACCCGGCCCCGGCCTTCGCGCCCCAGAAGCTCGGCGGCGTTCCGGCCCATGGCCCAGCGGTACACGGAGAACTTCAGGGCCTCGAGGCTCACCGGTCGCCCCGCATCAGGAGGGTGATGCGCCCGATGACGGAAGGATCGTCCGGGCGGTCGACAAGCACGTGCTTGTATTCGCGCAACGCCTCGAGGGTCCGCCCTTCCTTCTCGTAGGCGCGCGCCAGGCCGAGATAGATCTCGGCGCGCATTTCCGGCATGTCCGCCGCCCCGCGGTAGGCGGCCAGGATGTCGATCCACCTGGGGATTGCTTCGGCCGGCCGATCCCTGGCCAGCAGGGACGCCAGGCTGTGGGCATAGAGAACCCTGCGCGGCGCGCTGTGCACGGCGGCTTTCAGCGCCTCCTCGGCCCGTCCCCCGTCGCCGATCCGCAGGGAGGAGCGCGACAGGGCGTACTGCAGCTCGGCGCGCTCGGCGGGATCCGGGATTTCGCTGCCCGCCAGCGCCCGGGCGGCGATCTGCTGCGCCTCCCCTGCACGACAGGTCGAGAGGTAGAGACCGTGCAGGCGAAGGGCGGCCGCTGCGTTCGGCTTCGCCTTCAAAGAGGCGCGGTATGCGATCTCCGCCCGCGCCATCTCCCCCCGGTCCTCCGAGAACGTCCCGTAGCGCAGCTGCGCCTCGCTGGTATCCGGGATGACCCGATCGGCCCAGAGCCGATCCGGCACATTGTCGAGGATGTGTCGGACCACCTCGTGGACGAGCGACGGGTCCAGCACCAGCGCCTGCCTGTACTCGGCCGCCGCGCCGTCGCGGTCCCCCGTGCCAAGGAGATAGCCGCCCATGGCGCGGTGCGCCAGGGTCGACGTCGGTGCCAGAAAGACAATCATGCGGATCACGCCGGAGGCGATCGGACCCACGGACGCCTCGGAGGAGAGCTCAGGAGCCTCCGGGCGCAGGACCGACTCGAGGTGCAGGGCGAGCAGGAGGCGCGAGTAACTCGCCGCGTCCCAGGGGCTCGCGCGGATCGCCGCCAGGATCGAACCGGCCATCTCCCTGGCGAGGAGGGCGGCCTCCGCGGGGGCCGCGCTGTTCGGACCGGGCACCGATCCCGCCTGAAGCAGGGTCGAGAGGGACGTCGCCATCGTGGCCTGCGCTTCGGCGTCCGCGGGCCGCACGCGCACCGCCTGCCGCGCCAGCCGCACCGACTCGCCGGCCGATGAGAGGTCCGCCGGGTCGCGGCCGGCGGCGAGCGCGGACTGCGCCCGGGACACGCGGGTCGCTGCCAGAAATTCGGTCGACGACTCGAACAGGAGCATGCAGCCCAGGGTCACGCCTAGGGCGCGCGCCCAGCCGGGCCAGGGCCGCCACGGCGCGGCCACTGCCGGGGCCGGACGCACCATCCCCGCCGCCAGGCCCAGGCAGATGCCGAACAGGAGCGCATTCGCGGGGATCGCCAGGTTGAAATCGACGATCTCGTGAAGCAGGAGCGCGACGCACGCCGCCGTCGCGCCCGCCAGGAGCCCCCTGCCGGACTCCCAGAGGCGCGATGCACGGGCCGCGCGCGCGATGAGGAGCGCCGTGGCGACGAGCGCGATCAAAAGCGCCGGCACGCCCAGCCCGGCCGCCAGCTCCAGGTAATCGTTGTGGGCGTGATCATAGGTCACGCGAATGGTCGGGGCCTCGTAGCGGGGGAAGACATTCTCGAACGTCCCCAGCCCCCATCCGGCGAGAGGGGCATCGCCGATCATGGCGGCGGTGGCCTTCCAGGCGTCGAGGCGTCCCCCTGGCGCCTCCACGTTGGTCGGGACCTGGGCGAACGAGGTGATGATCTCGCGCCGCCCGAACCAGGCCAGGGGCGAGAGCACGCAGACGATCACGCACACCGCACCGGCGGCCCGCGGCACGGCCCGCGCCCAGCCAGATCAGAAGCCCCGCCGCCGCGAGCGCGCCTACGACGATGCCGGTCCGGGAGAACGACAGCCGGAGGGCGGAGCCCATGAGGCCGATGGAGAGAAGCGTCAGGGTGCTTCTCCCGCGTTCGTCATCCGACAGGGAAAGCACCCAGGCCTTCAG
>JACOUZ010000212.1 GCA_016177515.1 Acidobacteriota bacterium | reverse complement strand
TCGTACCCCGGGTACGGGTTCCGGCCATAGGGCCGCGCGTATCCCGTGTCGCGCGACAGGACGCGACCGTCCGGATGGGACGCCTTGAAATCGCTCCAGGAGACGAGGGAGGCCGGAACGCGAACAAGACGGGAGCCGCTCAGATCGCCGGCGATCGCTTCGCCGGTTGCCTGCTGCCACCAGCTCTCCGTCTGCGCGTCGTACATGATCAAGTTGCTGAAACGCAGGCGCCCGGTGGTGCCGAAGCCGAGAACGCGCCCCTGCGCGCTTCTCTCGAAGGCGGTCGCGGTATTGCAGAGGGGACAAAAAGTGATGAGCACGGGCAGTCCGTTGACGGTGTCATTGACGATCTCGTGCCAGATCAGGATCTGAATCGGATAGGCGCGCGCGTCGCCGCCGCTTTCGAAAAGAATGACCGGTTCCTGCGGCTTGATCCAGGAATCGGCCTCTTCGACCCTGACGAAGCGCGGATGATGGAGGGCGGGGATCCCGTCCTTCGGGGGTCCCCCGGAGAAGACTTCCTTGTAGGGGACGGTGTGCTTGCTGAAATCGGTCCTGAAATCATGGGCGGCCCCGGGGGGCGGACGTTCAGCGGTGCGGTGCCCTGCGGGGAGCGCCTCTGCTTCCAGAATCCCGATGTTCCCGTACGCTGGAGCGTGGGTCGCCCCCTGCGCCATCAGGGCGGCGGTCATCACAAGCGAACCGGCCAGACCCATGGCGCCCGCCGGACGTCCCACTTTGCCCATATGTACCATCACGCGATCAGTCCCGTGAGGCGGGGCCACGTTACAGACGGCCTCCTGGGCGCGCGGCGGCCGGCGGGACCCCGGATCGCGGCCGCTCGACGGCGCGACACGAGGCGCACTGCGATTTCCTGTCCTCTTATTCTGCCGCGTCGAGGAGCTCGCGCAATTTGAGGGCGAGACTGTCTGTCGTGAAGGGCTTCTGAAGGTAGGCAATTCCCGGCTCAAGGAGCCCGTGACGCACAACGGTGTCCTGGGTGTAGCCAGACATATACAGGACTTTCATCGCCGGACGCTTCGCGGTGAGTCGTTTCCCAAGCTCGCGGCCGTTCATACCAGGCATCACGACGTCCGTAAGAAGGACATCGATGGGGCCTTCACGGTCGAGGGTGAAAGCCACGGCGGATTCGACGTCGGCCGCCTCCAGGACAGTGTAGCCTTGCCGTTGCAGCATCTGGCGCGTCACCGTGCGGACCGCGAGGTCGTCTTCCACAAGCAGCACCGTCTCCGTTCCCCGGAGAGAACCCTGGACGGCCTGAGCCTTCCCGAGCGGCGCGGCCTTTCCTTCAAGTCGGGGGAGATAGACCTTGAACGTCGTTCCGTGTCCCGGCTCGCTGTAGACCCAAACGTAACCACCGCTCTGCTTGACGATGCCGTACACCGTGGCGAGACCAAGGCCCGTGCCCTTGCCCTTCTCTTTCGTAGTAAAGAAGGGCTCGAAGATGCGAGCCGTGGTCGTCTCATCCATGCCCATCCCCGAATCGCTCACTGACAGCATGACGTAGGCGCCCGGCGCCGCCGGCGGGTGCTGGCGCGCGTAGGCCTGGTCCAACTCAACGTTCGTCGTCTCGAGGGTGAGGCGGCCACCGTCCGGCATCGCATCGCGCGCGTTCACAGCGAGGTTGATAATCACCTGCTCAAGCTGCCCGGGGTCGGCCCTCACCGCGCCCAGGTTCGGGGCCAGCACGGTACGAAACTCGATATTCTCCCCGATCACCCGCTGCAGCAGCCTCCCCATGTTCACGACCAGGTCGTTCGAGTCGAGGATCTGCGGGGCGAGGACCTGCTGGCGGCTGAAGGCAAGGAGCTGGCGCGTGAGTCCGGCTGCGCGCTCGGCCGCGCGCTTGATCTCCAGAATGCGGCCGTGGCTGGGGTGCGCGACATCGAGATCCTTCAGGAGGAGGTCCGAGTAGCCGGTGATGGCGGTGAGCAGGTTGTTGAAGTCGTGCGCAATCCCACCTGCCAACCGGCCCACCGCTTCCATTTTCTGCGCCTGCCTCAACTGCATCTCGAGGGCCCGGCGCGCGGTGATATCCTCCACGATCATCTCAAAGCCCGTGAGTTCTCCTTCTTCGGTCCGCAGCGTCCGACCGCTCACGCGCACTGTGATTGGCTGGCCATCCTTGCGCTTCCAGACCAGTTCCAGAGGCTCAATACGCTCGGCCTGCTGCACCAACTCGATGAGTCGTGCACGCCCCATGGGGTCGACGTAGAGGTCTCGAGCGATGTCGACGCCGAGGAGCTCCTGGACAGACTCGTACCCCAACATCTCCGCCAGTGCGGGATTCACCGTCAGGAACCTCCCGGCCGGGTCTGACCGGTAGATGCCGTACGTTGCATTCTCGACGAGAGCGCGGTAGTCGGCCTCAGACCGCCGGGCCGCTGCTTCGGCCTGCTTCCGTTCGGTGAGGTCGCGCAGGGTGCAGCGTGTCGAAAGGAACTCACCCGTGGCACTCCGTCGGGATGTTGTGGCCCCCTCGAAGTGAAGAACTCTCCCGTCGCGTGAACGCCAGCGCACCTCATAGACGCGCTCCCGGCCACGGTAGATGTCCTGCAACACCTTCCGGATGGTCGGCCGGTCCTCCGGCAGAACGAGCGCCTGCAACAGGTTCATCTCGAGTAAGTCCTGACGGCTGTAACCCGTCAACTCCTCGCCCCGACGGTTGATGTCCAGAATGTTGCCTCTTTCGTCCGCGGTGAATAGGACGTCATAGGCCGACTGGAACAAGTCGTGATACTTCTCTTCGCTCTCGCGTAACGCCTTTTCCGCGAGCTTGCGCCGGGTGATGTCAACGACCATCGAGCGGCCCTCGATCAATCGCCCGCCTGCATCGCGGAGAGGGCGCACGGTGAGGCTGACCCAGAGTGAGCCACCGTCTGCCCGTCGCATCTCGAGCTCCTGGTCGAAGATGACCTCACCATCAAGGAATCGGCGAAACACCTGACGAGCCGTATCCTTTCCTGCGGGGCTGTCCGCATAGAGGTCGATCATCGGCCGACCGGCGAGCTCTTCTACCGTCCGGCCGAGCAGGCCCGCCGCGGCCCGATTGCAGGAATGGATGTGGCCGTCAGCACCAATGGCGAACTGTGCCACGGGAGCCTCTTCGTACAACTGCCGGTAAAGCTCTTCCTGGGTGAGCGCACTCATGGAGCACTCCCTAATGTGACAACCCGACTGGCGTTCCGTGGCGGGACGTCAAAGGTGATGCACTCCGAGATATCGCAGGCGCACGCGTCAGCCCCTCGACCGGTCCCGATGATGCAGAACCTTCTGATTGGTCTCGCTCATCTCCAGGGCGTTACAGGCGAAAAAGCCCACTCCTTGACGCGCTGAAGGGCGGCTCCCGTCTGCCCCCAGGGGGAAGGCATGTGTAACGGTCAGCCGGTCGCCTGGACTTTGGTGCGGGTGGAGGGAGTGGAGGGGCTCGAACCTTGAACGCTCTTGGCGAGATCGAAAGGATGTCACAGTACCAGGCCCTCCAGAAGGCGGCGGAGGGCGAGCCGTGTCCCGTCTGCGCGGGGCGGCAGCGGATCGTCCGCTCCCTCCGCAGCCGGACCGCAAGGAAGTGCCACTTCCTCCTCGTCCGCGCGATGTGCAACGATGCCCGCCCTGCCTGAGACGCGCGACCGCACCGCGGCGCAGGGCCGCGGGAAGGCCCTGGTCCTCGGCGGCGGGGGCCTCCTCGGGGCCATGTACGAGATCGGCTGCCTGGCCGCCCTGGAGCGTGCGGCACCGCGGGGGATGCCGGACTTCGACCTGTACGTCGGCACGAGCGCCGGTGCGGTCGTCGCCTCCCTCCTCGCGGCGGGTTACACGGCCTCCGACCTGCTGGACAGCGTCGACTCGTTCTCTCCCGGGAAACTCTGCCGGCTCGACCTGAACGCGCTTTTGCGGGCCTCGGTGCGCCTTCCCTACCGCTGGGCGCGCGGGACGCTGGCCGGTCTGTTTCGCAAGCCCTCGCCGGTCTTCGGGGCGCTGGCTCTCCTGCAGGAGGCCGTGCCCGCCGGACTGTTGAGCCTTGATCCCCTGGTAGGTTTCATCCAGGAACGGCTCCGGTCCAGGGGGCTGGAGGATGCCTTCGAGGCGCTGCCTCACCGCCTCCTTATCCCCGCCATCGATCTGGACACCGGCGAACGGGTCGTCTTCGGCGATCCGCAGCATGTCCGCGCCAGCGTGTCGGTGGCCGTCGCGGCCTCCTGCGCCATCCCCCGCTTCTTCCAGCCCGTGTCTTCAGGCGGCCGGGACTTCGTCGACGGCGGGATCGCCGATGCCCTGAACCTCGACGTCGCCCTGTCCTGGGGGGCGCGCGAGGCGCTGGTGGTGAACCCGATGGTCGCGCCGCTCAACGACCGGGACTCCCGTTGTCTCCCTTCTCCGAACGGCGGCTGCGGCCACGTGGCGGAGCAGGGCCTGGTGGCCACGTTGGGGCAGGCGATCAAGATCAGCCACATGATCCATTCTGCCACGAGCTTTCATCTGCACGGGCTCACACACCCGGAGGTTCGTGTCGAGGTGATCCAGCCGGACCGCCTTGAGGTGGATCTGGACAGCCCCATGGACTTCCGGGGCCGTGACCGGGTCCTGGCGCTCGGGAAGAGTGACGGGATCCGGCTGGCTTCCCGATTGAGCGCCGACCTGTAGCGCGCTGGAGACGCGAGGAGCGTATTAGGAGGACGGGGCGGCTCTGGACATCGGCGCCCCGCTGGGGGCGGAGCGCTCTCCGCGGGACGCACACACTCAAGCGTCCCGGCCGGGGCGCGGCGGCCGGCGAGGTCGACGAGTGACCCTCCGATGGACAGTGGACCACGATGGCCCCTAGGAGTGTGTCCGAGTAATGGCATGGGTCGCGTTCGTGGCGCCGCGGGGTCGGCCGCTAGGCGCCGCGACGACCGCGATGTGAG
>JACOUZ010000207.1 GCA_016177515.1 Acidobacteriota bacterium | reverse complement strand
GCCCTGGCCGGCTACGTCCCCGCGCGCCGCGCCACGCGCGTCGATCCGATGGTGGCGCTGAGGTCCGAGTGAGCGACCTCGCCAGCGACCTGCGGCTCGCCTTGCGCGCCCTGCGCCGCAACTCCGGGCTCGCGGTGGCCCTGGCGCTGAGCCGGGCGCTCGCCGGTCTCCTCTTCGGCGTCACGGCGACCGACCCCTTGACCTACGCCGGCGTCGCGGGACTGATTTCCGGAGTGGCATTCCTGGCCTCGTGGCTGCCGGCCCGCAAGGCGACGAGCATCGATCCGGTCATCGCTCTCCGGAGCGAGTGAGGGTGCTTCGATGAACGACAAGACGGCGTGGATCCTGATCCTGATGGCGTTGCTCATTCTCTTCCTGCTGGGGCACTGACGTTGGACACGCTCCTCCAGGACGTCCGATAGGGCCTGCGCGCGCTCGCGCGGAACCCCGGCTTCACCCTGGTGTCGGTGATCGCCCTGGCCCTGGGGATCGGCGCCAACAGCGCCATCTTCAGCGTGGTGAACGCGGTCCTCCTGCGGCCGCGGCCGGGGCTCCCCCTCTCGCCGGCGCTCTAAGCGCGTTGCCTGCCTCTCGTCCGGCCGGGCCGGCCGCACCGCGCGGAGGCGCCTGAGCCGCAGGGTCCCCGGCGGCCATGGGGTAGAATGGCGCCGCCGCGCCGACGATGACGATGACGGCCCGTACACCGAGCGCCCGCATCCTGGTCGCCGACGACCAGCAGGACGTGCGGGAGGCGTTGCGCCTCCTGCTCAAGGGGGAGGGGTACGCCCTCGACGTGGCGTCGTCTCCCTCGGCGGTCCTTGACCAGGCGCGCACGAAGGACTACGACACCCTCCTGATCGACCTCAACTACACCCGCGACACGACCTCCGGGCGCGAGGGCCTCGATCTCCTGGCGCGCCTTCAGGCTCTCGACCCGACCCTGCCGGTCGTGGTCATGACAGCCTGGGGGAGCGTGGAGGTGGCGGTCGAGGCGATGCGCCGCGGGGCGCGCGACTTCGTGCAGAAGCCGTGGGACAACCAGCGACTCCTGTCGATCCTGCGCACCCAGATCGAGCTCGGCCGGGCGCTGCGGCGCGGCCGGCGGCTGGAGGCGGAGAACCTGGTCCTGCGCGGCGAGGGCGGGCCGCGCCTCATCGCCGAGTCGGCCGCCATGCGGCCGGTCCTGCAGATGATCGAGCGCGTCGGCCCCTCGGACGCGAACATCCTGATCACCGGCGAGAACGGCTCGGGCAAGGGCGTGGTGGCGCAGGCCCTGCACGCCGTGTCCGGCCGCTCCACCGCCCCCCTGGTGACGGTCAACGCCGGCGGCTTCTCGGAAGGGGTGTTCGAAAGCGAGCTGTTCGGACACGTGCGCGGGGCGTTCACGGACGCCAAGGCTGACCGCGTCGGACGATTCGAGATGGCCGACGGCGGGACGCTCTTTCTGGACGAGATCGCCAACCTGCCGCCGGGGCTCCAGGGCAAGCTGCTGCGCGTCCTGGAGACGGGCGAATTCGAGCCGGTCGGCTCGTCGCGCACCCGCAAGGTCGACGTGCGCATCCTCTCCGCCACGAACGCCGACATCGGCGCCGAGGTCGCCGCGGCCCGCTTCCGCCAGGACCTCCTGTTCCGTCTCAACACCATCGAAATAAGCGTGCCGCCGCTCCGCGATCGGCGTGAGGACCTGTCGCTCCTGGCCAGCCACTTTCTCCAGCAGCACGCGGCGCGCTACCGCAAGACGATCACCGGGTTCGACGAATCGGCCCTGCGGGCTCTCCTCGAGCACCGCTGGCCCGGCAACGTGCGCGAGCTGGACCACGCCGTCGAGCGGGCGGTCCTGATGAGCCCCGGGCCCCTGGTGCGCGTCTCCGACCTGGCGCTGCGGACCGAGGCCGACGGCCACCCGAGCCTCGAGGAGATGAGCCTCGAGGAGGTCGAATCCTTCCTGATCCGCAAGACCCTGGCGCGCTGCAACGGCAACGTCAGCCAGGCCGCCGAGGCTCTCGGCCTGAGCCGGAGCGCCCTCTACCGCCGACTGCAGCGGTACGGGCTGTGAACGGAAGGTCCGGCCCGCAGCGCCGGCGCCGGCCGCGCGATCCGATCCTCTCCCACGAGCGCCGCGTCCTCCTCCAGGCCCTCCTGACCGGGGCGGCCGGAGTCGTGGTGTCGATGGCGATCCTGTGGACGGGCGATTTCAGCGCCAAGGTCCAGTGGACCCTCTCGGCAATCGTCGTGGGCGCCTGGCTCGGCTTCGCCTTCGCGGTGCGCGAACGCGTGGTGCGGCCGCTCCAGATCGCGAGCAACCTCCTGGCGGCCCTGCGCGAGGGGGACTTCTCCATCCGCGCGCGCGGGGCGCGGCACGACGACGCCCTGGGCGAGGTGATGCTGGAGGTGAACGAACTCGCCGAGACGCTGCGCCAGCAGCGACTCGGGGCGCTCGAGGCCACGGCGCTCCTGCGCAAGGTCATGGAGGAGATCGATGTCGCGGTGTTCGCCTTCGACGGCGAAGACCGGCTGCGCCTGGCCAACCGGGCGGGCGAGCGGCTCCTGGCACGGCCGATCGAGCGGCTGCTCGGGGCGGGCGCCGCCGAGCTGGGGCTGCGCGCCTGCCTGCGGGCGGACGCAGAGCCGATCCTCGACCTGACCTTCCCCGGGCGCACCGGCCGCTTCGAGGTCCGCCGCGGCACCTTCCGCCAGGGAGGGCTGGCGCACCAGCTCCTGGTCCTGTCGGACGTCAGCCGCGCCCTGCGCGAGGAGGAGCGCCAGGCCTGGCAGCGCCTGATCCGCGTGATGGGCCACGAGCTGAACAACTCCCTGGCGCCGATCAGATCGCTCGCGGGCAGCCTCGAGCAGTTGATCGGCCGCGACCCGAAGCCTTCCGACTGGGAGGACGACATGCGGCGCGGGCTGGAGGTGATCGCCACCCGCTCCGAGTCGCTCAGCCGCTTCATGGACGGCTACGCCCGCCTCGCCCGCCTGCCGCCCCCCCGCTTCCAGAGCGTCGAGGTCGGCCCGCTCGTCAGGCGCGTCGCCGGGCTCGAGACGCGTCTGGGCGTCACCGTGGTCCCGGGACCCGAGACGACGCTCAAGGCCGACGCCGACCAGCTCGAGCAGCTCCTGATCAACCTCGTGAGAAACGGCGTGGACGCCGCCCTCGAGACGGGCGGCGGCGTGCGCCTCGGCTGGCGCCGCGTGAACGGCGCCCCGGCGACCCTCGAGGTCTTCGTGGAGGACGACGGCCCGGGCGTCCCGAACAGCTCGAACCTGTTCGTGCCGTTCTTCACCACCAGGCAGCACGGGTCGGGGATCGGGCTGGTCTTGAGCCGCCAGATCGCCGAAGCCCATGGCGGCACCCTGACCCTGCGGAACCGGGACCCCGAACCGGGCTGCCGGGCCCGGCTGCGACTGCCGCTCTGACGGCTCCTCTGACGGCTGCCTTGACCACCTAGCCGGGCTCGGGGTACCTTCGGGCGTTCTTCACAACCGTGTTCGACTCTCGGAGAGGTCTCCATGACTGCGCACCCCCTCAGGCGCCTGTCCTTGACCGTTCCCCTGATCGCCGCTCTGCTCGCGCTCGTCGCCGGCATTCCGGCCCGGCACCGGATCGAGGCGGCCGCAGCGACGCCCCCCCCGGAGCCGGGCGCGAAGCGACCGACCGTCGCGGAGGCCACGGCTTTCATCGAAGCGGCCGAGAAGCGCCTTCAAGAGTTGGCGATCAAATTCGACCGGGCCAGCTGGGTGCAGGCGAACTTCATCACCCAGGACACCGAAAAGATCTCCGCCGACGCCAACGAGGCGCTCATCGGCGCGGTCACCGAGAACGCCCTCGCCGCCCGGCGCTTCGATGGCCTCGACCTGCCCGCCGGCGTGGCGCGCAAGTTCGCGCTGCTGAAGCTGGCGGTGGAGCTGCCGGCCCCGAACAACGCGGCCGAGCGCGGCGAGCTGACTGAGATCGCCGCCTCGCTCGAAGGCACATACGGGCGGGGGAAATACTGCCCGCCGGCGGCGGCCGGCGCCCCGGCCGGCGGCGGCGCGGAGGGCTCGGGCGACGGCTGCCTCGACATCAATGCCATCACCCGCATCATGGCCGAGAGCCGCGATCCACGGCAGCTGCTCGACGTCTGGCGCGGCTGGCACACGATCTCACCGCCGATGCGTCCGAAGTACCAGCGCTTCGTCGAGCTGGCGAACAAGGGGGCCCGCGAGATGGGCTTCAAGGACCTGGGCGCGATGTGGCGATCGGGCTACGACATGCCCCCCGACGCCTTCAGCGCCGAGGTCGAGCGCCTGTGGAAGCAGGTCGCGCCGCTCTACTGGTCGCTGCACACCTACATGCGCACGCAGCTGGGGAAGCAGTACGGCGCGCAGGCGGTCCCTCCGGACGGCCCGATCCCGGCGCACCTCCTCGGCAACATCTGGGCCCAGCAGTGGGGGAATCTCGAGCCGCTGGCCGCACCGCCGGGCGGCGGCGCGGGCTACGACCTGACGAAGATCCTGGTCGACCGGAAGGTGGACGACCATCAGATGGTGCGCTACGGCGAAGGCTTCTTCACCTCCCTCGGATTCGATCCGCTGCCGGCAACCTTCTGGGAGCGTTCCCTGTTCGTCAAGCCGGCCGACCGGGACGTCGTCTGCCACGCCAGCGCCTGGGACCTCGACGCCCAGGAGGACCTGCGCATCAAGATGTGCATCGAGATCAACGACGAGGACTTCCGCACGGTCCACCACGAGCTCGGCCACAACTTCTACCAGCGCGCCTACCGCCGCCAGCCGCCGATGTTCCGCGGCGGCGCCAACGGCGCCTTCCACGAGGCGATCGGCGACACCATCGCCCTTTCGATCACGCCGGCCTACCTGAAGCGGATCGGCCTTCTGGACGCCGTCCCCCCGCCGACCGGCGAGATCGGCTACCTGATGAAGATGGCCCTCGACAAGGTCGCGTTCCTGCCGTTCGGGCTGCTCATCGACCAGTGGCGCTGGAAGGTCTTCTCCGGAGAGGTGCCGCCGGCGAGCTACAACCGGGCCTGGTGGGACCTGCGCCTCAAGTACCAGGGGGTCGCCCCGGCCGTCGCCCGGACCGAGTCCGACTTCGACCCCGGCGCCAAGTACCACGTGCCGGCCAACGTGTCGTACACCCGCTACTTCCTCGCCCACATCCTGCAGTTCCAGTTCCACCGGGCGCTCTGCCGCGAGGCCGGCTTCCAGGGCCCGCTCTACCAGTGCTCGATCTACGGCAACGAGGCCGCCGGCAGGAAGCTCCGCGCCATGCTCGAGTTGGGGCAGAGCCGGCCATGGCCCGAGGCGCTTCACGCCCTGACCGGCGAGAGACAGATGGACGCCACGGCGATCATCGATTACTTCGCGCCGCTCCAGAAGTGGCTCGACGAGCAGAACCGGGGGAAGAAGATCGGCGTGTAGGCCCGGCGCGCCGCGACTATTTTCGGAGGCGCCGCATCAGCGCCTGGAAGCTGGGCTCCTCACGCAGCGGGTCGAGAGCGCTGTCGTTCTCGATCCATTCCTTCTGCGAAAAGCCGGCGTCCAGGGCCTGCTCCAGGTAGCCGATCGCCTCTCCGACCCGGCCGGCGTTCGCGTAAAGGCAGGCGACGTTGTAGAGCGTGCCGGTGTCGTGCGGATCGATGGCCAGGGCGCGCCGGGCCATGGCGAGCCCTTCCTCGACCCTGCCCAGGTTCACCAGGTTCCCCCCGCCGAGGTAGAGCGCCCGCACGTCGTCCGGCTCCATTTCGAGGTGCCGCTCGATCACGGCGGTCCCCCGTTCCAGCGCCTGCCGCGCTTCCGCCTGCCGGCCCAGTTTCCTGTACACGCCGGCAAGAAGCGTGAGCGACTGGTAGTCCTCCGGACGCAGCGCGGACGCCAGCTCGAACAGCTC
>JACOUZ010000183.1 GCA_016177515.1 Acidobacteriota bacterium | reverse complement strand
GTGACGCTCGCCCACAATCCGGTCGCGGCCGGAGCGGGCCGGTGAGCCGCGCGCCGCATGCCGCCCGGGCGCTGCCGGTCTGCGCGACGGCGCTCGCCTGTCTGATGGCGATGGCGCCGGCGGAGTCCAAGGAGAAGAAGCCGATGAAGCCGAACGAGAAACCGGCGAACCACGGCGCCGTCAGGACCAGCCTGCTGCCGGCTCCCTCCTCCCCCCTGACGGCGTTCCGGATCCAGTTCCGCTGCGGCTCGATCGACGACCCCGCGGGCAAGGAGGGGCTGAACGCCCTGACCGCCATGACCATCGGGCAGGGCGGCACCCGGGAGCTGACCTACAGCGGGCTGGCCGACCGCCTCTACCCGATGGCCGCGACGATCCGGCCGCAGTTCGATCGCGAGATGACCACTTTCGCCGGCGAGGTGCATCGCGACCACCTGAACGCGTACTACGAGCTTCTCGCGGGCGTCCTGCTGCGCCCGCGCTTCGACGACAGCGACTTCAGGCGCAGCCGCGACGTCCTGGTGGCCGGCATCGAAAGCGGCCTGCGCGGGAACGACGACGAAGGCCTCGGAAAGGCGGCGCTCGGCTACCTGATGTACGAGGGGCACCCCTACCGGCTGCCCGACGCCGGCACCGTGCAGGGGTTGAAGTCGATCGCCCTGGACGACGTGAAGGCGCACTACCGGAGGTGCTACGCGCGGGAAAACGTCGTCCTCGGCGTGGCGGGGGGCTACCCGGAGGGCCTGATCGATTCCCTGAAGAAGGACTTCGCGGCGCTGCCGCCGGGGGGGCCGCCGCGATATCCGCTGCCGAAGCCGCGTCCGCTCCTGGGGATGGAAGTCCTGTTTGTCGAGAAGGCCGCCCCCGCCACGGCGATCTCGATCGGCTTCCCGATCAGCGTGACGCGCGCCGACAAGGACTTCTACGCCCTGGTGCTCGCCAATTCGTACCTGGGGGAGCACCGCACGTTCAACGGCCGTCTCATGAACAAGATGCGGGGGGAGCGCGGGCTCAACTACGGCGACTACTCCTACATCGAGAACTTCATACAGGACGGCGGCAGCACCTTTCCGCTGCCGAACATCGCGCGGCGGCAGCAGTTCTTCAGCATCTGGATCCGTCCCGTGGCGCACGCCAACGCCCTGTTCGCCCTGCGCCAGGCCGTGCGCGAGCTGAAGATGCTGGTGGACGCCGGAATGAGCCCGTCCGACTTCGAAGCGACCCGCAAGTACGTCCTGAACTACTCGCGCCTGTGGACCCAGGACTTCAGCCGGCGGCTGGGCTACCGGATGGACTCGGAGTTCTACGGCTTCGACAGCTTCATCGATCGCATCCAGCGGGAGCTGCCGCGCCTCAAGCTCGAGGACGTCCACGCGGCGGTCAGGCGCCACCTGCAGGATCGGAACCTGGCGGTCGCCATCGTCACCCCGGACGCATCGGCCATGAAGGAGGCGATGCTGTCGGGCAGGCCGACGCCGATCGCCTATCAGACGCCGACCTCGAGCGAGGCGTTGCTCAAGGAAGACGAGGAGATCGAGGCGTTCCCTCTGCCGATCAACCGCGAGCGCGTGTCCGTCGTCAAAGCGCAGGATCTGTTCGAGAAATAAGCGCGCAGCCGGAGGCGCCGTGGGCCAGAGAGCGCCGGTCGCGTTCGTCTTTCACGACGACTGCCTCGGGCACAGCAACGGTCCCGGGCATCCCGAGCGGCCGGAGCGCGTCGCGGCGATCCGCGATCACCTGGCGCGCCGCGGCCGCCTCGATCGGCTGCTCGTCATCCGGCCCGATCCCAGCCCGATCGAAACCCTCACCCGCGTCCACGAGCCCGCGTACGTCGAGGCGATCCGCCACGCCTGCGAGCGGGCCCCGGTGCAGCTCGATCCCGACACCGCCGTTTCGCCCGGATCGTGGAAGGCCGCGCTGCTCTCGGCGGGCGGCGCGCTGGCGGCGTGCGACGCCGTGGCCTCCGGGAAGGCGGGCGCCGCCTTCGTCTGCACCCGCCCGCCCGGCCACCACGCCGAAGCCGGCCGGGCGATGGGCTTCTGCCTGTTCAACAACGTGGCCATCGCGGCGCGCCACCTGCAGGACCGGCACGGCGCCGGGCGCGTGATGATCGTCGATTGGGACGTGCATCACGGCAACGGCACGCAGAACATGTTCGAGGCGGACCCCACGGTCTTCTACTTCAGCACCCACCAGTTCCCCTTCTACCCCGGGACCGGGTCGGCGCGCGAGACCGGCACCGGCCGCGGCGCCGGGTACACCCTGAACTACCCGCTGCCCGCCGGATCGGGCGACGCCGAGTACATCGAAGTCTTCCGGGACGTGCTGCGCCCGGAGATCGACCGCGTCCAGCCCGAAGTGATCCTGGTATCGGCCGGCTTCGACGCGCACCGCGATGATCCGCTCGCCGGGATGAACCTGACGGAAAAGGGGTACGCGGCACTGACGTCGATCCTCAGGGAGGCCGCGGACAGGCATTGCGGCGGGCGGATCGTCTCTCTTCTGGAAGGGGGCTACGACCTCACGGTGCTGCCGGCTTCGGTCGAGGCCCATCTGGAAGCGCTCGGCGCTTTCGAGGAGTGAAGTCCTCTCACTCGGAAGGCGCGGCCGTCCTGAGCCCGAGCGCGTGAATCTCGCGGCCGATGAGATCCTCGAGCGCCTCGTGGACCAGGCGATGGCGGTCGAGAAGCGGCTTCCCTTCGAACTCCGCGGACACGATCAGGATGTCGAAGTGCCCTCCACCCCCGGCGGCGCCGGGGTGGCCGGCGTGGCGGGCGCTGTCGTCCTTGACCTCGAGGCGCGCCGGCAGGAAGCGCCTGCGCAGGATGGCTTCGATACGCGCGCGGACGTCCGCCATCGTCCTATTCCCCCGGAGCCAGCGGGCGCCCGGTGCCCGTCTCGACGGCCCGGTCGTAGACGAGCGAGGCGGCCGCCAGGTCCTCCAGCCCGATTCCCAGGGACTTGAACAAGGTGATCTCCCGGCCGTCCCGCCGCCCGGGATGCGCGCCGCCGAGGACGTCCTTCAGCTCGACCGCCCGGGCGAGCGGGGCGGCCCCGGATGGTCCGGCGCCCGGCGCCAGGAGATCTCCGGCCTCCAGGCGCGCCTGCTCGATCGAATCGACGACGATGAGATCGGCGCGCCGGATCGACTCGTCGTCCAACTCGCGGCGATCGGCCCGGTTGCTCCCGACCGCGTTGACGTGCGCTCCGGGCGGCAGCCAGGCGCCCTGGACGACCGGCCGGCTGGATGACGTCGCGGTCACGACGACGTCGGCGCCGCGGAGGGCCTCTTCGGCCGAGGCGCACGGAGTCGCGGACACGCCGCCGGCCGCTTCGACCTCGCGGCAGAAGCCCCGCAGACGGTCGCGGTCCCGTCCGAACGCCCGGATCGTCTCCAGCCGCCGGACCGTCGCGACGGCCATGACTTGGCTGCGTGCCTGCCAGCCGGTGCCGATGATCGCCAGCGAGCGCGCGTCGGGGCGGGCCAGCCGCCGCGTCGCCACCCCCGTGGCGGCGCCGGTGCGGGTCTGCCCGAGTCGGTCAGCCTCGATGACGGCCAGCAGGTCGGAGCTCCGCCCGTCGAACAGCAGGACCACGAAACGCGCACCCTGCCGCGATGTCGCATAGACCTTGGCCGCCAGCCGCCCCCAGGTCGCGGACCCGGCCGCCAGTGCGTGCAGCAGCGCACCGGGGATCGCCGCCCGCGCCCGGGGCCGGTTGTCCGCCCGCCCCTCGGCCCACTGGCGGAACACCTGCTCGACCGCCTCGATGCACGCCTCCATCGGCAGCAGGCGGCTCACGTCCTCTTCGGTCAGGTAGAGGGCCATGGGCCGGATGTTATCCCAGGCCGGGCGCCGAGGCATCCCCAGTTTGCGGCGCCGCGCCCTGCGTGCGCCGGGCACGGGTCCGGCGTCGCTGCGCGACGCCTCCCCTCGGCTCGCCTCGCGTCCGCCCACCGCGCTGGGGAGCGCGCGGCGGGGCCCCGGACGCGAGGTCTCGCACGGCCCGGCGCACGCAGGGCGCGGCGCCGCACACCGGGACTGCTTCGGTGCGCGGGGGCGTTGAAGCGGCGGCCGGAACGTGACAGGATCTCTAGGAGCCGGTCCGAGTATTCGGCCGGCCCGGCCCAATACTCGGACACACTCCTAGGGCTTCATCTCCTAAGCGAGGAGCCGCCATGAGCGCGATCAAGGTGACCTGGCTCGGGCACGCGGCCTTCGAGGTCGTCTCTCCGGGTGGAACGAAGCTTCTGATCGATCCGTTCCTGGCCCAGAACCCGGCGACGCCGCCGGCGTTCAAGGCCCTCGGCCGCTACCGGCCGGACGCCATACTGGTCAGCCACTCCCACTTCGATCACTCGGCCGACGCCGTGGCGATCGCCCGGACGACCGGCGCCCCGATCATCGGGACGTTCGACTACGTCTCCGGCCTCGATCTCCCCGAGAGGCAGGCGATGGGTGGAAACGTGGGAGGGGTGATTCCCGCCGGGGAGATGAAGGTGCACTTCGTTCCGGCCATGCACTCGAGCAGTCCCGGCGGCCGGCCGGTGGGATACGTCCTGGCCTGCCCGGACGGGCGATCGATCTACCACACGGGCGACACCTGGATCTTCTCCGACATGGCCCTGATCCAGGAGATCCACCGCCCGACCCTCATCCTGCTGAACGTCGGCGGGGGACCCTACACCGAGGACCCGGCGACCGGCGCGCTGGCCGTCCGGAAATACTTCACTCCCGAGGCGATCGTGCCGATGCACTTCGGCACGTTCCCAGCCCTGGCGACCGAGGCGGACGTGCGCGCGGCGTTCCGGGAGGACAGGCGGCTGGTCGTTCTGAAGCCGGGGGAGACCAGGGACTTCTAGTTGCGGTTCTTGCTCCAGCGGTCATGGGTGATGCCGTGCTTGTGGACCTTGTAGTTCATCACCCGGCTGCTGACACCGAGGAGCTTGGCGGCTTCCTTCTGGATCCAGTTGCTGCGCTTGAGGGCCTCGAGCAGGGCCGTCTTCTCCAGCTGTTCCAGGTTGAGCAGGTCGGCGGCGAGCGCCGGGGTCATGCCGATCGAATGCTCGCGATCGAGGAGAGTCAGATCCGCCGGGCGGATGGTGTCGCCCTCGCACATCAGGACGGCACGCTCGATGCTGTTCTCGAGCTCGCGCACGTTGCCGGGCCAGCGGTACTCCTGCAGGCTCTTGACCGCCTCGGCTGAGAAACCGGTGACCCGCCGGCGCAACTCGCGGGCGAAGCGCTTGATGAAGTACTCGGCCAGCGGGACGATGTCCTCGACGCGCTCGCGCAACGCCGGCACCAGGATGTTCACGACGTTCAGGCGGTAGAACAGGTCCTCCCGGAAGCGACCCTCCTTGATGGCGGCTTCCAGATTGATGTTGGTGGCCGCGACGATGCGCACATCCACTTTGATCGTGCGGTTGCCGCCCAGGCGCTCGAACTCCTGGTTCTGGATGGCGCGCAGCACCTTGGCCTGGGTATTGGCGCTCATGTTCCCGACCTCGTCGAGGAACAGGGTGCCGTCGTTGGCCATCTCGAAGCGGCCGATGCGCATCTGGTCGGCGCCGGTGAAGGCTCCCTTCTCGTGGCCGAACAACACACTCTCCAGCAGGTTGACGGGAAGCGAGGCGCAGTTCATGCGCACGAAGGCGGCGTCGTGGCGGGGCGAATTGCGGTGGATGGCCTCGGCGACGCGCTCCTTGCCCGTGCCGGTCTCGCCCTGGATCAGGACGGTGGCGTTCGATGCGGCCACCTTGTCGATCATCTTGAAGATTTCGCGCATCGCGGACGACTGCCCGACCAGGCCGTAGCGGTCGGACGGGTCGGCGAGCGGCTCGGTCATCGAGTTGAGACGGACCACCAGCCTCTGGTGCTCCATCGCCCTCTGGACCTTCATCTCGATGGCCTCGAGTGAGAGCGGTTTCTGCACGTAGTCGAAGGCCCCCGACTTCATCGCTTCGACCGCGCCCGACCCGTTCTCTCCGGTGACGATCACCATGGTCCCGGCGTTGGTCGAGCGCGCCTTGCGGAGGATCTCGAGGCCGTCGGCCCCCCCCACGCGGTTCCCCGCGATGACCAGGTCGAACACCTGTTTTTCGATCCGTTCGAGTGCGTCCTTGCCGGTTTGGGCGACCTGGACCTTGTAGCCGCTCCGGCTCATCGAGTGGACGAGCCCGTCGCGCAGGGTCCTGTCGTCCTCAGCCACCAGGATGTTCTTCATGCCTCCGGCTCCTCCGCGCGGATATTGCTGGAAGTCACGCTCAATACAACGGGTTAATATAAATTTCGATGATCGAGAGTCAAGGAGGCGGAGCGCTTTTTCGAAGTCGGAGGCTGAATCGCCATCGTTTCCCGCGGCCGGACTCGTCAGGGGGTTGACGGCGCCCCAAACGACGGTGGGCACACACAGTTGCGCGGGTGCGCTTCCGGCGGTTCGATTCGGGTCAGCGACGCTCGCACAGAAACAGCGCCAGGAACCGCTCGACGCCGGCGAAGGCGGCGCGGAGGGCGCGGCCCGAAGGACTGATCGGCGAGCCTGGAGCGTGAGGCGGCGGGAGGATCGGCCGCAACAGCCGGTAGGCCCCGAAGGCAATCCGGTAGAAGCGGGCGAGGACGTCCGTTTCGAGGGAAACCACGCGCTCCGTGCCTTTCCGCCTTCCCGGGATCTCGACGGCCACCACCTTCGCGATGACCGCCGAGGCATCGACGCGCTCGCGCTGGCGGTTGTAGTCGCCCCTGAAGACCAGCCGCAAGGCGTCCCCGGAGCCCTCCTTCCAGACCAGGCGGTGGATCGTCAGATAGCGATCGCCGCGAAACACGGCGATCTCGCCTATCTTCAGGTCGGCCCCCTTGACGGGCCGCACGTAGACGCGCCAGCCCATCTGCAGCGTCGGGTGCATGCTGGTGCCATGGACACCGATGAGCGCGGATTCCGACCGGCCCAGGGACTCGGCGAGCAGTTCGGCCGTGACCGGCTCGTCGCTCAGGTTCAATCTCATGCCGTCGCCATTCTACGACGCGCTCCTGCGCAGGATCGACAGGAGGGAGCGGGCCAGCTTTCCCCCGTGGTGGCGGACCTTGGGTACGTGCGGGTCCTCCTGCAGCAGCTCGCGCGCAACCGGCACCACGCCGCGCCGCCGCACGGCGGCCGGCGACCAGGGGACGGGGTGGGCCCGCTCCCGGGCGTAGCGACGGCGCAGTGCGGGGCGGATCGGCCCGGCGCTCGCGAGATAGACATCGACCAGGCCCGGCCCCGCGACGCGATCGATCGCCGCGAGGTGGTCCTCGGCCGCGAACCCGCCGGTCTCGCCCGGCTGGGTCATGAGGTTGCCGACCAGGACCTTAAGCGCGCGCGCGCGGGCGATGGTGCGGGCGACACCGCGCACCAGCAGGTTGGGGAGGACGCTGATGAACAGGCTGCCCGGGCCGAGGATGATGAGGTCGGCCTCGCGCAGCGCCGACAGCACGCCGGGTGCCGGTCCCGGGGACCGCGGCGAGGTCGAAATCCGGACGATCGGCGAGCGGCTGGCCGAGATGCGCGACTCGCCGCATACCAGGCGGCCGTCGTCCAGGCGGGCGCGCAGGACCACGTTTTCGAGCGTGGCCGGCAGGATGCGGCCGCGGATGGCCAGCACCTCGCCCGAGGT
>JACOUZ010000204.1 GCA_016177515.1 Acidobacteriota bacterium | reverse complement strand
TGATTCCGCTGTTCGTGTTCTTCTTCCTCAAGACGCACCGGCACTACTTCTACGTGCGCCAGCAGCTGTCCCTGCGGGAGATCGATCCGGAGCGCCCCCTGCGCCACACCGCCATCGTGCCGATCTCCGCGGTCAACCGGGCGACCGTGTACGCCATCCGCTACGCCAAGTCGATCGCCCACGAGGTCGAGGCGGTGCACGTCGCCATCGATGCGCAGAAGGCCGAGCAGATCCGCGAGCAGTGGAGGACCTGGGGCGGCGGCGTGCCGCTGCGCGTCCTCGAGTCGCCGTACCGATCCATCGTCCAGCCGCTCGTCGATCACATCGACGACCTGATGCACGGCCGCCGCCGCAACGAGATGGTCACCGTGGTCCTGCCCGAGTTCGTGACCGCGCACTGGTGGGAGGGGCTGTTCCACAACCAGTCGGCCTTCCTGGTCAAGGGCGCTCTCCTGTTCCGGCCGGGGGTCGTGGTCACCAGCATCCCGTTCCACTTCTCACGGTAGGCGCCTGCCCGGGTGTCGGTGGTAATATCGCCCGGGCTGCCCGGGAGAAGATGCCCGGGCGCCTGCCGGGGAGGCCCATGAGCGACGACGAAAAGCGGAAGCATCATCGCTTCCTGGCGCTTCTGGAGGTGAGGGTCCTGCCGGGGGACCGCATTCCCGCCGACCTCAAGCTGATGACGGTCGACATCGCCACCGGCGGCGCGCGCTGCGCGTCCAACCGCGCGCTCGATGCGGATCTTCCGCTCAGGCTGACATTGACCCTGATCGGAGGGAACCTGCGCGAGCCGGCCAAGATGGACATCGAAGCCGCCGTCCTGCGCTGCACGGAGAAACCCGGCGCCATCGAGAGTCGCCGCTTCGAGATCGCGCTCCGCTTCACGCGGGTGGAATCCGAAGACAGGCGGCGACTGCAGGGCTACCTGAACAGCCTCTGACGGCCCGGGAATCTGCCCGGATACGAAGGCAGGATCCCGGGGCCGGCGCAATAACAAAGGCCCCGGAAGCTTGCGCCTCCGGGGCCTTTGCTTGCAGTGGTCCTTATCGCCCAGGGCGACGCGGACCACCCGCGAGGCCGGTCAGGCCGGCTTGACGTTCGAGGCCTGCGGGCCCTTCGCGCCCTGCGTCACCTCGAACTCGACGGACTGTCCCTCCTCGAGCGAGCGGTAGCCGCTACCCTGAATGGCCGAAAAATGGACGAAGACGTCCTTGCCACCCTCGATCTCGATGAAACCGTACCCCTTGCTGTTGTTGAACCACTTGACACGACCAGTTGCCACGAGCCTTCCCTCCACCTCTTTTCAGAGGCCAATTGCACCGGAACGTCGTGTTCCGGGGTGGAAGCTTCGGCCCTGCCGAACACTAAAAAAGCCCCGAGGGGAGTCGTGCGTCCCTGGGGCTCGTTCTTAAGTCCAACCAGAAACCTCACTTCCTACGGGCTGAAACAGTAAGGGAAACGGGCCGCGAAGTCAAGCATCAATTCACAAGAGCCGTCCCCGTGAGGGGGAGGTGCTTCAGAGATCGAGGGACTTGAGGAAGTCGCTGTTGGTGGGGTGTTTGGCCAGCTTGTCGAGGAGCTTCATCATCGCGTCGCGCGGCTTCATCTCGAAGAGAACGCGGCGCAGCTTGTGGATGCGGGGCAGCTCCTCCTTCGTGAAGAGCTTCTCCTCCTTGCGGGTCCCGGACTTGGGGATGTCGAGCGCGGGGTAGATGCGCTGCTCGAACAGGTCACGGTCGAGCACCAGCTCCATGTTCCCCGTCCCCTTGAATTCCTGGAAGATGACGTCGTCCATCCGGCTGCCGGTGTCGACCAGGGCGGTGGCGATGACGGTCAGGCTGCCGCCTTCCTCCGCCTTGCGGGCCGCGCCGAACAGGCGCCGCGGCTGCTCCATCGTGCGCGCGTCCAGGCCGCCGCTCAGCGTGCGGCCTGTTCCCGGGGTGGCGGCATTGTGCGCGCGCGCCAGGCGGGTGAGGGAATCGAGCAGGATGACGACGTCGCGGCCGACCTCGACCAGGCGCCGGGCCCTCTCGAGCACGATGCGCGACACCGACACGTGGTGCCGCGCCAGGTCGTCGGAGGACGAGGCGATCACCTCGCCGCGCACGTTGCGCTTCATATCGGTCACCTCCTCGGGCCGCTCGTCGACGAGCAGGACGATGTGGTGGATCTCCGGGTGGTTTTTCGAGATGGAGGCGGCGATCTTCTGCAGGAGGGTCGTCTTGCCGGCGCGCGGCGGCGCGTCGATGAGGCAGCGCTGCCCCTTGCCGATCGGCGTCAGCAGATCGATGACGCGCATCGACAGCTCGGTCGGCTCGGTCTCGAGCCGGATCTTTTCAAACGGATCGACCGAGGTCAGCCCGGAGAAAGGGCTGCGATGCGCGAACTTCTCCGGCGGCAGCCCGTTGATCGAGCGGATCTCGACCATGCTCTGCCCGCCGGCCCCGGGACCGCCGCCGTGCGCCGGCCGTCCGCCGCCGTGTCCCGGGTGCCCGCCGTGGCGCGGATGGACTCCATGCCGGGCCTCGCGCGGCCGCCCGCCGCGGGCGGAGGCCGCCGCCATCCCCTCGATTTCACAGCCCTCGATGCCGCCGCCGTTGAGACGCTGGTTGACGGGAGCGAGGCGCAGCAGGATGTCGCGAGGCACGAAGATGTCCTCCGGCGAGGGGCGGTAGTTCCGCCGCGGCTGGCGCAGGTACCCGCCCGACTCCCCGGTGATTTCGAGGACGCCGGCCGCTTCCACGGCCGGCTCGGCCGCGCGCGCCACCTCGGCCTGCCCGTGCCGGTGGTGGCCGTGCGGGGCCTCGCCGTGTCCGGTCGCCTGCCCGTGTCCCGGCGCCGCGGGGTGGCCCGGCTCGCCTCCACGGAGATGGCCCTGCCCATTCCCGGGCCCATGCCCCGACCCGGAGTCGGGACGGTGCCCGCCGCGCTGCTGTTGCGCGCGCCGATGCCGCCAGTTCCGGTGGTGGCGCCGATTGTGGTGCCGGTCCCCGGCCCCCTGGCCGTCCTGCCTCTGTCCGTGCGGTCGATGCGGCTGGACGTCGGTGTCCTGCCGCGGCACGGATGACGCCGGCTGCTCCGGCGAGCCGGAAGCGGCCGTGCCGCCCGGATCGGCAGGCGGCTGCCCCGGGCCGGAGTCATGGCGGTGTGCTGACTCGGGTCGGCCATGGGCATGCCGACCGTGATCGTAATGCCTCTTATCAGTCAAGGGCTAAAGCCGTTCCTAATGGAGGGGCAGGAGAGACCCCATGGGGTGACGGGGAATACTAGCCCGAACCTCCATCCGGGTCAAGGTCTGAGGCGCTGGCCCTGGGGGAGGGCGACCCCTATATTCGTGGGCATGGAATCCGAGCCTCGGGGGCGAGGGGGGCGCCGGCTGCTCCTGGCGGCGGGTCTGGCGGCTGTCGGGGCCGGCGTGTACGCCGTCGTCATCGAGCCGGGCTGGATCGAGGTGGTGCGATCGGTCGAGTACATGCCGATGCTCCGCCCCGGCGCTCCCGATCTCACGCTCGTGCACCTGAGCGACATCCACGTTGGCTCGATCGGCCGCCGCGAGCGCCGGGCGATCGGGATCGTCAACACTGCCCGTCCCGACGTCATCATCATTTCCGGGGACCTGGTCCGGGGCGGTGGCCGCCCTGACGCGCTGGAGTCGTTCCTCTCCGCCCTGCATGCGCGCCAGGGGAAATACCGCGTATGGGGCAACCACGACTACTGGGACGGGGTTCCCACGACCTGGGGCCCGGAAGTGGTCCGACGGGCGGGATTCAAGCTCCTGCGCAACAGCAGCCAGACGATCAGGCACGCCGGCGGTCGGATCGTCATCGCCGGCCTGGACGACCCCATCACGGGTCACGACAGCCTCAAGCTGGCCATGGCACGCGTGTCGAGGCGGGATGCGTGCATCCTGGTGACGCACAGTCCGGAGGTCGTGCGCAGCCTGGGAAACTGGGACATCGACCTCGTGCTCGCGGGCCACACGCACGGCGGGCAGGTGCGACTCCCGTGGATCGGCGCCCTCTGGGTCCCCTACGGAACGACCGATCACATCGACGGCTGGTTCGAAGTGGACCCAGGCGTGCGACTGCATGTGAGCCGGGGGCTGGGGTGGTCCTGGCTCCCCGTGCGCTTCCTCTGCCGCCCCGCCATCGACCTGATCACGCTCCGATCCGGCCTGCCGCCGGGGCGCGTCGGCCGGAAGAGCATCATCGGCCGTTCCTGACCACCGATCCTGCCGTTCAAATCTCGGCTGCTTCACCGTTGACACGGCGACCTGTCGGTGCCATATTTCTGGCAGTCATTCAAGCGGAGCAGAGCTCCCGCATTTGTCGTGCGCCGCATCCTCCTCTGCTCACTGAGGCCCCGATGAGCGCCCGCAGATCGACTGGTGTTCTCGCCCTTTCACTCGCCATCCTTTTCGGGACGGTGCTCCCGGTCGTCGCACAGACGGTCAGCGACAACTGTCCGGCCGCCCTGTCGATCTACGACACGGGAGGATGGCAGGGGCCCGGCGGCGGCACGGACACGGGCGGCACCCATCACGCCCGATCCGTTCGGCTCCGGCGTCGTCATGGACGGCACGTTCAATGCCCTGGTCTTCGCCGTACGTCGGGCGCCTCCGGATTGGCTCGACTTCAACTTTTACATGAAATTCACGCTCATGAAGCGAGACCATGGAGAAAATGACTCCGCGACCATCGCCCTCCTCCTGCGCGAGCCCGTGCTGCCCGGAGGCTGCTGCGCCACCGTGCACGGTACGAGCGCAGTGTGGATG
>JACOUZ010000032.1 GCA_016177515.1 Acidobacteriota bacterium | reverse complement strand
GGATTGGGTTGGGACAAGACCTCCGGAGTCGGCTTCACCGCCTTCGGCGGAGGCGTGGCCGACGGTTCCGGCTCGGGGGCGCTCGCAAGGCGCGGCGGCACCGCCTTGGCGGTCTCCGACGGGTTCTTCAGCTCGGGGTGCTTCGAGTAATAGTAGTCGACCACCCACTGCGGGACGTACCCCTGATCCTTGCTGCCCATGCCCTCGATGATCTTGGTCTCGAACTTTCCGTCCCCATCCGTGTCCATGATGCCGTACTCGAACGGCGGCTTGCCGTCGGTGTCGATCTGCACGCCGAACACCCGGCCTTCGATTTCGTAAGTCATGAAGTGCGTGCCGTCCATCTTGCGGTACCCCTTCAGGAGCGTCTCCTTGCCCGGAATCAGCGGCGTCCGGTCCGACACCCGGATGATCTCCTTGGCCGAGGTGACGATGTTCGGGAACCTCCACCCCTGAGGATTGATCTTGATTTCGGCGTGGACCGGCAGAGCCGCCGTGGCCGATAGGATCGCCAGGAGCCCGCCACACCCGCGCAAAACCAGTGATCTCCGCAGCCGATTGGGCATCCTGTCTCCGCGCCCGAAGCCATCTCCCCTCCGGCTCAGCCGCGCGCGAAGCGCGCCGGCTGCAGCCGGAGTGGTTTTAAATTATAGATGAGGGCCGGGGACTTCCCCAACCTCGTCCGCCTGCCGCCCCGGCCGGGGTCAATCCTCCGGTTTCCCGTCCGGATGGCTGTTGGCCAGGATCGTCTTGTAGTAAGGGAGCAGCCTTTCGTTGTACACGGCGAGGAGCCTGTCGAGCAGGTCCCGGGGTTCGCGGCTGTAGACGATCTGCGCGCCGGTCTGCTTTTCGACCAGGCCGACGATGACCTCCATCTTGTCGGCGATCCCGCCCGTCCCCTGAAGAATGCCGATCACCTTCCCTTCATCGTAGGCGATGGCGAACTCGCCCAGCGTGCCGGATCGCCCGCCCATGAACACGACGAGGTCGCAGGAGCGGATGTTCTCGATCTCGCGCCCCATCAGTCCGCTCCCGGTGTACACCAGCATGTCGTACCCCTCGTAGGGGGAGTGGTACTTCATGCTGTGCTCCTCGAAGTTCAGCGCCGGGGATATCCCCACCACGATGCCGCCCACAGCCTTCGCGCCCTTGACCGCGTAGTGCGGCAGGCCGGGACAGGCCCCGGTGACCAGCACGCAGCCGCGCGCCGCGATGGCCCGCCCCATTTCGGTCGCCATGGCGATCGCCTTCTCGTGCATCCGCCCGCCCGCGGAACCCATGACCCCCACGGCGATCTTCAGCCGGCGCGCCCTTTCCTCGACGAAATTTTCCAACGCAGCCTCCCCCCGAAAGCCCGAGTCGGGCCCGGTTTCACGCGCCCGCGCCGAGTCTAGCACCGTTCCGCGCGCCGCAACTCGATTGACCGGCCCCGCCCCCGCGCTTATACTGGCGGCCCTTTGCGGTTCAAGGTCCTGTCCGAGGCGCGCTCATTCTCGCGATTCCGTGAACGTCCAAGCGATCGGGTCGGCCGCCATCCGTAATCCACCCGCCGCGCTGTGCGCGGCCGCCGCGATTTTCCTGGCTGCCTGCGGCGGGGCTCCCGGCCCCGACGTCCTCGGCCCCGGCGAGGGGCTTGGCCACCCGATGTCGGGCCGCAAGGCGCCCGATTTTGCCGCGCAGGACCCCTCGGGCCCGTGGCTGCCGCTCGCCAGCCTCAAGGACAGGCCGGTCGCCCTCCTGTTCTTCCGCCCCGGGGCGCCGTTCGCGCCCGACCTGGCGCGCGAGTTCGGCCGGCTGCGCGACGATGCGGCATTTCGCCCGACCGTCTTCCTCGGCATCGCCCGGGACTCCCTGGATCGCATCCGCGAGTTCATCCGGATCCACAGGCTGTCCCTGCCGCTCCTGCGCGACCCCGGGACGATCGCCCGCGACTACGGAATCGGCGACGTCCCGACCGTGGTCCTGCTCGACGCGGACGGCATCGTCCGCTTCCGCATGGAAGGCTATCTCGGCCGGCAGTTCCAGCCACGCCTGCGGGCGACCGAGGCGGCCCTGCGCGAGCTGCCGCGCCTCGCCGCGGAGAAGGGTCAAGGCCTCGACCTCGCCTACACCGAGCACCCGCGGGCGCCCGTCTTCGCCGCCAGGGACATGGACGGAAAGAAGGTGGACCTGGCCTCGTTCAAGGGGCGGGTGGTGGTGCTGAACTTCTTCGACCAGGATTGCCCCCACTGCGAGCGCGACCTTCCGCTCCTGGCGCCGGTTCTGAGGGAGTTCCGCAAAAGAGGCGTGGTGGCGATCGGCGTCGCCTCGCGCGACGCCGGCGGGCAGATGCGCGGGTTCCTCGAGGAGCACGGCGTCGACTATCCGGTGGTGATCGATCCGTCGCGGGGCATCTTCGCCCAGTACGGCTCGACCCGGACCCCCGACACGTTTTTCATCGACCGCGGGGGTTTCGTGCGCTTCCGCGAGCGCGGCGACCGCGCGGACCGCGCCGACCTGACCCGCCTGCAGCTGCGACTGCTCCTGGGGGAGAGCCCGCGGGCGGTGGCGGCCTCCCTGCCGAAGGAGCGCCACGTCGGCGACGGCGCCTGCCGCGCCTGCCACGAACGCGAGTACACGGACTGGCTGCTCACACCGCACAGCATCGCCTGGGACAGCCTGGAGAAGGGGGAGAAGTGGCGCGACTCCGAGTGCGTCGGCTGCCACGTGACCGGCAGGGGCCTCCCGGGCGGCTTCACCGACCAGGAGAAGACCCCCCACATGGTCAACGTGCAGTGCGAGGTGTGCCACGGGCCCGGCGGCGGTCATCCCGGCGGGGCCCCCGCCGCCTCGATCGACCCGGGCATCATGAAGAAGATCTGCGTCACCTGCCACACCGGCAAGTTCGTCCTCAACTTCGATCCCGACGAGGCCCTGGCCATGGTGGCGCACCAGGATCATCCCGACGTGGACAGGCTGTTCAGGTACAGCGACGCGCAGCGCCGGCGGCTCGACGCCATCAACACGAGGCGCCTGGAGAAATTCAAGTCGGGCGTCGGCTATGTCGGCGCCTCCGCCTGCCGCGACTGTCACCGGGCCGAGCACGACCAGTGGAGCCGCACGCCGCACGCGGCCGCCTTCGCCGTCATTCTGCAGGCCGGGCGCGGGCACGATCGGACCTGCGCGCCCTGCCACACGACCGGCATGGGCCACAAGGGCGGGTTCGGGGACGAGGCGGCGCCGGGCGGGCCGATGACCAGCGTGCAGTGTGAGGTCTGCCACGGGCCGGGTGAGGACCACCTGAAGGCCCCCGAGGCGCTGAAGAAGGCGACCATTTACGGCATCACCGACCAGTGCTCCTTTTGCATCATTCAGGGCGTGTGCGCCGCCTGCCACGACCAGGCGAACGACCCGAAGTTCGACATCGAGCGGTCCCTCCCCCTGGTGCGGCACCGTCCGGAGTCGGCGGCTCCCGCGCCGGCGGGGGCGACCGGCAGGCCGGGAGCGAGGTGACCGAAGGGGCGCGTCCGGCCGATGCACTGCCCGGCTTTCTGGCCGCGGGCGCCTGCACCCTCATCTGGGGGGCCAACTACTCGATGGCCAAGCGGCTCCTCCTCGAGGTCGACCCCCTTGCGGTCGCGTGGGTCCGGGCCGCGTCCGGCATGCTGTTCTTCGGGATTCTCCTCCTCGCCCGGACCGGCTGGCGCAGCCTTCTGCCGGGCCTCCGTCGCGCCGCCCCTCTCGGGTTCCTGGGCATCTTCGCCAACCAGATCCTGTTCCTGAGCGGGCTGAAACGGACCAGCGCGGCCCATTCCGCCATCATGATCGCCCTGCTGCCGGTCTTCGTCCTGCTCCTCTCCGCCCTGGAGCGCTTCGAGCCGGTCAGCCTTTCAAAGGTCGCCGGGATTCTGGTCGCCTTCGCCGGCGTGTCCGTCATCGCATTCGAGCGCGGTGTCGATTTCTACGGATCGTACACGCGGGGCGACCTCCTGACCCTGGCGGGGGTCATGGCGTTCGCCGCCTACACCGTGTTCGGCAAGCCGGCCCTGCGCGACCTCGGGCCGCTGCGCCTGACCGGTCTCGCCTTCCTGACGGGTGGCGCGGGAATCGTCCTGGTGGCTTTTCCGGCCGCGGTGCGGGAGGACTGGAGGGCGGTCTCGTCGACGGCCGCCTGGTGCCTGGCGGGCGTCGTCGTCCTGTCGACGATCGTCGCCTATATCCTCTACTACTTCGCCCTGTCGCGCATCGATCCTTCGAAGGTCGGGGCGATGATGTACCTGCAGCCGGTCGTCGCCGCGGTCATCGCCTACTTCATCGCCGGCGAGACCTTCAGCGCGCCGTTTCTCCTGGGCGGGGGAATGGTCCTCTCCGGCGTCGTCCTCACCGAGCGCGGTTAGCCTGTCCGAGTATTCGGCCGGGCCGTCCGGGCATCGGGCCGGGGCGGCGCGTGCTATCATCCCGCCGCCCATGAGGGGGAGACCCGCACACGATGAGCCGCCGGCGGTTTTCGGGAGCCCGCGTCGCGCCCTTCGCAGCGTTGGCCGTGGCGGTTCCGGCGGCCTGGCTGTGGTTCGGCTGTTCCGCACACAGGACTGAGATGCCCCCCGACCTGATCCTGCACGGCGGCGCCGTGGTGACCCTCGACGCGGCCCGCCCCGAGGCGCAGGCGGTGGCCGTGCGCGGCGACTCCATCCTCGCCGCCGGCAGCGACGTGGAGATCCTGCCGCTGGCCGGGCCGCAGACCCGGCGCATCGACTTGAGGGGCGCCCTGGTCGTTCCCGGCCTGATCGACGCGCACGCGCACGTGCGCTCGCTGGGGGAGCAGCTGGCCACGCTCGACCTGCACGGCGTGGCGGGCGTCGACGACGTGGTGCGCCTGGTCCGGGAGCGCGAACGGGCGCTGCCGCCCGGCGCCTGGATCACGGGCGGCGGGTGGGACCAGAACCTGTGGCCCGGGAAACAGTTCCCCGATCACCGGCCGCTCACCGCGGCGGCGCCCGATCGTCCCGTGTGGCTCACCCGCGTGGACGGGCACGCCGGCTGGGCGAACCTCAAGGCGATGCAGGCCGCCGGCGTCGGCCCCCGGGCGACCGACCCCGCGGGCGGCAGGATCGTGCGGGACGCCCGGGGCGAGCCGACCGGAGTGTTCGTGGACAACGCCCAGAACGTCATCGAGGAGGCGCGCCCGGAGCCGACGCGCGAGCAGATCAAGCAGTCGATCGCCCTCGCCCTGAAGCGCTGCGCCGAGTCCGGCCTGACAGAGATTCACGACGCCGGCGTCGACGCCGCGGAGGTCGAGGCCTACCGTGAGCTGGCCGAGGCCGGGCAGCTTCCGTTGCGAATCTACCTGATGTGGAACGGCATGGGGGACGTGGCGCTCGAGCCCCTGGTCCGGCAGCCCCCGATCGTCAATTACAGGAACCGCCTGACACTGCGGGCGGTCAAGCTGATGATCGACGGCGCCATGGGGTCGCGCGGCGCCGTGTTCGAGGAGGACTATGCGGACGACCGGGGAAACCGCGGCCTCCTGGTGACGCCCGCGGAGGAGATCGAAAGGCGCGCCGCCCTGGCGATGCGCCACGGGTACCAGGTGTGCACGCACGCCATCGGCGACCGCGGCATCCGGCTGACCATCGATGCCTACGAGAGATCGCTGGCCGCAGTCCGCCCGCACGACCCGCGGCCGCGCATCGAGCACCTGCAGTGCGTGAGGCGCGAGGACGTGCCCCGCCTCAAGGCCCTCGGCATCATCGCCTCGATGCAGCCGAGCCACGCCACCAGCGACATGTACTGGGCCGAGGACCGCGTCGGCAGGAAGCGCGGCGAGGGCCTGTACGCCTGGCGCTGGGTTCTCGACGCCGGCGTCCCCCTCGCGGCCGGCTCCGACTTCCCGGTCGACCCCGAGAGGCCGCTCATCGGCCTGCACAGCGCCGTCACGCGCCAGGACCTGAAAGACTGGCCCGAGGGCGGCTGGCATCCCGGACAGGCGATGACCCTCGACGAGGCGCTCAGGGCCTACACGCAGGGCGCCGCCCACGCCGCCTACGAAGAGGGCCGCAAGGGAACGATCGCCCCCGGCTACTGGGCCGATCTGACGGTCTTCTCGAAGGATCTCAGGAGGATCCCGCCCTCCGAGATCGCGCGCGCCGGCATCGACTTCACGATTGTCGGCGGCGCTGTCGTGTTCGAAAAACCCTGACCCGCGCTTCCGGCATGCCGCGGCCGGGCCGCCACATGCCCGGGACCCAATAAAAAGAGAGCGCGGAGCACCGTGTCGGACGGAGCCCCGCGCTCGCTTCGGGCGCGACGGTCAGGCTTTCTCGACTTTGATCGCGCTGACGCCTTCGTGCTCTCCGTTCTCCTTGTCCTGGCAGGTGATGGTGACCTGGTCTCCTG
>JACOUZ010000179.1 GCA_016177515.1 Acidobacteriota bacterium | reverse complement strand
GTCCTTGGTGTATCCAGCTGCTGCACTCTCGGATCTGGCGGATCGTCTGGACAGCCGCATCCAACTGACGACGGACGGCCACAAGGTCTATCTGGAAGCCGTCGAAGCGGCCTTTGGCGCCGCAATCGACTACTCCATGCTCGTGAAGCTCTACGGAGCGGATGAACGCCAGGGAGAGGCCCGCTACAGCCCGGCCGTCTGCATCGGGACGCGAACCGTGTGCTGCTCTGGCGACCCGGACCCAGCCCATGTCAGCACGTCCTACGTCGAACGCCAGAACCTTACGATGCGGATGTCCATGCGGCGCTTCACGCGGCTCACCAACGCCTTCTCAAGGAAGGCAGAGAATCACGCCCATGCGGTGGCGATTCATTTCATGTGGTACAACTTCGGCAGGATTCACAAGACACTCCGCGTCACGCCCGCAATGGCCGCTGGCGTCGCTGACTGGGTTTGGTCACTTGAAGAAGTCATCGCGCTGGCAAACTGAGACACTACCGACGTCCGCGTGCCCCTCTTCGATACGACGGCGCTTCATGTGGAGGCGGCGCTGGAGTTCGCGATCGGGGGGCCGGCGGGGGGCTGAGACGCCCCATCGTCGCGAGGGTGCTGAACCGACTCGTGGCGCAGGGACCGGCGCGGTAATGACTCTTGACAGCATACGGCTCCGTGAGTACATTGTGATCACATCGTTCGGAGATCAGTCATGAAGGCCCGCATCGTCCGTATAGGCAACTCTCGAGGGATTCGCATCCCGAAGCCTCTGATTGAACAGACCGGCTTGGGAGAGGACGTGGAGATCGTGGTTCAGGGTAATGCCCTTGTGATAAGTCCTGTCGGCCGCCCTCGCGCAGGATGGGGTGAGGCGTTTCGAGCCATGGCCGGGCATGGCGACGACGAGTTGCTGGATGAGGCCCGACCCACCCCCTGGGACGAGGACGAGTGGAAATGGCGGTAGGCCGCTTCGATATCTATCTCGTCAACCTGGACCCCACCGTTGGAAGAGAGATCAAGAAAACGCGGCCCTGTCTCATCGTCTCGCCAGACGAGATGAATCGCCACATTCGCACGGTCATCATCGCACCCATGTCCACCAAGGGGCGTCATTACCCGACTCGGGTCCCCTGCCGATTTCGGGGGAAGGCAGGGCAGGTTGTGCTTGACCAGATCCGGACGGTGGATGCGGTGCGCCTGGTACGCAAGCTTGGCCGGCTCGACGCCGATACAGGGACCAAGGTCCTTGGGGTCCTCGGTGAGCTGTTCGCACCGTAGTTCGGCCGCCAGCGCGCTCACCTCGGCGGCGGCCCGGTCTTGTCGATCAGGCGGGCCAGGGCGGCGCGGTCGGCCTCGAGCAGCTCGGCGATGCGTTCCTTGTTGACTTCCGCGACGATGATGTGGCCGACCTCGCTGCGCACCCCGCTGAAGATGCCGTGGTTCATCATCTTCTGGGCCTGGTAGAGGTTGTCCTCGGTGGGGCTGACGTAGTGCACCGAGGCGGCCTTGTAGCGGTGGATCAGGAAGAGGTGCACCAGGTCCATCAGGCGCTTCTTGCGCAGTCTCTCGTCGAACGTGTTCTGGTCGCGGATCGACAGGATGCTGCGGGCCTTCCGGTCGAGGATGTTGGCGAAGATGACGTTGGCCATCCGCTCGTCGGCCTCGTTGAACAGGCCGAGCTCGAGGACCTCCGAGCCGGGGGTGTGGGGGCGCAGGTGCACGCGCAGCTTGATCGGGAGCTTGTAATGCCCGGCCCACATCTCGAGCCACTCGGCGAGGAGCTTTCTGGGGACCTCGGTCTGGACCAGGTGCTGGACCTGCGTCGAGCCCTTGCCCATGGCCATGGTCGTCGCCGTGCGGCCGGTCGAGGCCATCAGGGCGCCGTCGAGGCGCGGACCGCCCACCAGGGTCTGCGGCGTCCGGTAGGGTGATTCGAGCAGGCGGAACTTGCGCTGCAGGCGCGCCAGGGCCAGCATGCCGTCCTGCTTCAGCCCGGTGGCGAACTCCTCGGCCGCGAGGCCGTCGATCTGGTGGCCGCCGTAGGTGATGAAGTTGAACACGTAGCCCAGCCTGCCGAGCTCTTCGGGGAAGCGGCGCATCTGGTCGTCGTTCATGCCGGTCGTGTCCCAGTTGAACGACGGCGACAGGTTGTAGGCGAGCATCTTGTCGGGAAACTCGGCGTGGATCGCCCGGGCGAACTTCGCCGCGTCGTCCAGGTTCGCCGTCTTGGTCTCCATCCACAGCAGGTCGGCGAAGGGTGCGGCCGCCAGCGACTTGGCGATGGCGTAGTCGATCCCGCTCCTGACGTGGTAGTAGCCCTCGGGGGTCTTCGTCGGCTCGCAGTCCCAGGCGACCTGGAGGCCCAGGGACCGCGCCCTGTCGCGGACGGCGTAGTGCGACGCCTTCGCGGCAAACCTCAGCCATTCGTCCGCGCTCATGTCGAAGCGCTCTCCCTCGGCCACGCGGAAATTCATGACGTCCGCCACGGCCTGCCCGTAGGTCTTGAGCCCGGCCTCCGCTTCCCAGATCTGGAGGCAGCGCGTGACGATCGTGTCGAGCGCCTTGTCGACATTGGGCTCCTTCCCGGCCTTGAAGGCGCCGGCCCCCTCGTCGATAAGGGTCATCACTCCGGCGCGCTTCAGCCAGGCGACGGCGGCCTCGAACTCCTCGTTGGAAAGCGCGAACAGGAGGTGTCCGCGGATCGCGTCGACCCCCGCGTCGTGCAGCGTCCGGAGGACGGCGATGTAGCAGGCCTTGAAGGTCGGCAGGTCGAGGTTGGTGGCGCCGATGATGAAGGGCTGGTCCCTTTCGTCCCCGCGGCCGTCGATGAAGGTGGCGGACTCCGCGTCGGTGCGGGCCACGATGAGGCCCGGCACCCGCATGATGTCGAGCTGGAAGCGGGCGGCGTTGAGGCGCTTGATCTGGTCGTCCTGGGGCACCAGGACCTTGCCGCCCTGGTGCCCGCACTTCTTGACGCCGGGCTTCTGGTCCTCGATGTGATAGCCGGGGATCCCTGCCTCGACGAAGCGGCGGACCAGGTTGCGGACGTGGGCGTCGCCGCCGTGTCCCGTGTCGGCGTCGGCGATGATGAAGGGACGGAAGTCGATCGCGGGCGTGGCCGCGCGCTGCTGCTCGGTCATCCGCGCGCGCGCGAAGTGCTGGTTCTTGTCCGCGGCGAGCAGGGCCCGCACCAGCGGGGCCGCCTCGTCCGGCACCTGGCTCAGCGGGTAGCTCGCCAGATCGGCCCCCGGATCCTCCGCCGCCGAGCCCTTGGCCGAGGTCGCCCACCCTCCCAGGTAGATCGCCTCGATCCCGTGCCGCTTCAAGGTGACCGCCTGGCCGGGCGAATACGGGCCGAAGGTCGTGATCTGTTTGCGCTTCTCGAACAGCTCACGCAGCCGGGCGTAGAATCCCTCGGCCGCCGCCCGCGCGACGGCGTAGTCGCCGTGGATGGTCCCCTGCTGCTCGGCCACGTCGGCGGGCGAGTACAGCCGCACGATGCCCTTGAAGCGCGGGCTGTCGAACCACTTCCCGGCCGCCTCGATCTGCTGGTCGAATGCGCTCATCGCGTGCTCCCGCCTCTCTGCCCGTTTCCCGGGGCGCCGAAGTCCAGGTTCTCGGTGATCCGCCTGCCGTCCCTTGAGAGCGTCTCCAGGTAGTGGCAGACCCGCTTCCCGGCCTCGTCCAGATCATGATTGTTCAGGTTGATGTTGAGCAGATCGATGAACCACGGTGGCTTGACGTCGGACCGGACGCAGGCGTCGACGATCGCGCGGGCGATCGGCAGGGTCGTGCCCTTCGAGACATCGTGAACGTCCCGGTTGCCCGCCCGGCGGAGCTTGTCGTATTCCTCGGCGAGCAACCGCCCGAAGAGGTCGGCGGTGAACGGCTCGCCGTCAAGTCGGGCCCCCTTGTGCAGCCACTCCCAGAGGATGCTGAGGCGGATCTCGCCCGTCGCCATGTCCTCCATCAGGTAGAGCACGTCGTCGTTGCCGAAGAAATCGGCCGGCTTGAGCGCCGCCGCCTGCAGCCCCTGTCCGAACGCGTTCCCGTACTGCAGCGCCACGCTGAGCAGGTCACGGGCGCCGCGGACCGTCCGCGGGGCCGGCTCGAGCGACAGGAGTCCTTCGACATCGGCGTCCGTGTAGGTGAGAGCCGGGAACTTGCGTCCCAGCTGGTTGTCCTGGCCGATCCTCTCCCAGACCGGGCGCACGATGTGCACCATCTTCCAGTGCGCCACCCACTTCCCGCTCGCCCCTTCGCGCTGCTCGCGCG
>JACOUZ010000191.1 GCA_016177515.1 Acidobacteriota bacterium | reverse complement strand
TGACGGGATTGGCGACGTGTGCGACCCGTTCCCGATCACGCCGTTCCCGACCGGGGTACCCGTGATCACAATGACAGGCTCGTCCGTGACCTGGACGCAGGTCCCGGGTGCCAGCCAGTATCACCTCTATCGCGGTGATCTGGCCACGCTCATGAGGGGCGGCGCCTATACCCAGGATCCGGTGACGATCGCCGGCGCACGGCGCTTCTGCTGGTTGTCGGCCACACAGGTGGATGACGACTACTCGCCCGCCGCCGGCGAGGCGATCTTCTATCTCGCCACCTCGGATGACGGCCTGACCGAAGGGAGCCTGGGAATGAACAGCAGGGGAGAGGAGCGGCCGAACCAGAACCCCTGCCGGTAGAGGGGAGGATCGGGCTGGTCGAAACGACGCGCGGCAAGCGGGTGAGGAGGCAAGACCGATGAAGTCGATGATGAGTGCAGCATGGATGTTCGTTCTCGCACTGGGTCTCCTGGCGCCGCTCGCTGCGACGACGGGTCTGGCCGCGCCGGACGACGCGCGCTACGTCTCCGTCACCATTCGCGGCAAGATCACGGATCCGGAGACCGGCAGCCCGATGGCCGGCGCCGTGGTGAGTTTCGCGTCCACCGAGGAGGAAGGCCGCAAGGAGACCGGCACGACCGATGCGGAAGGGAACTTCGAGGTTTCGGGTCTGAGCTACGGAGACTACGCCGTGGAGATCGAAACGGCGGAGGGGGAGCACATCCGGGGCATCAATGCGTTCCCGGTGACGGGCGACAAGCCGGTCGAGGTCATCCTGAAGATCTCGAACCGGCTGAAGTCCAGCACATCCCTGCAGAACCAGCCGGAACGATTCATGGCGCTCGTCACCCGGGACCACGGGGTTTCAAACTGGAAGAGGTTCTGGCGTGAGTTCGCCGGCTTCTTCGGCTCGGCCGCCGCGCTGGGCCTCGCGGCCCTTTAGCCGGGGAACGCGGGAGAACGACCTCGATGACGGGAACGCTGGTGCGTTCAGGGCTTCCAGGTGGTCGCGGGGAAGGGGCCGCGCAAGTCTGCCGGTGCCATGCTCCTGATTCTCCGGCGCAGGTCGAGGAACGCTCTTTCGGTCCTCCTGTTCTGGAAGATGGCGCCGAACGCCTCGGAGATCTCGAGACTGTAGGCGGCCCCGCGCACGTCGCCGTCATGGAACTGCAGGCGGGCGCGCTGGAAGTAGGGAAGATAGTCGATGCAACGATCGCCCGGGACCTTGAGACAGGCAATCGGGTAAGGATGCTCCCGTATCAACTGTTCCAGGAGCGGGGCGGCCTCGCCCGTGCGACCGGAATCGATCAATGCAACTACCCTTTCGTAGGTGTGGAACCAGTAACTCCGGGCAAGGGTCGGTGTGAACGCCGCGGCCCCGAGAACGAGGATCGAAATGAACAGCAGCAGAATGCGTCCGCGAATCCCGTCTCCGGTCACCAGGTGATCCCTCCATTCGCCGTCGGAGGTTGGGACCTCCGGGAGGAGCGCTTGCACGACTCACGCGTTTATAGCCGTCGTGGCCACGGGAGTCAAGACACGATGGATCGCGGGGCCGCGATCCCGAGGGAAGGACCCGCATGCCGTTTCTGAGACCTCTGCGATGGAAGGAGGGGATGTTCCTCAGGCCCCATCATCTCCAGCAGTACGACCGCTTCCTGGAGTCGAGGGAGATCGCCCACCTCAACGCCGTCGAGCACTACGGCTGGGGATTGGTCGGGCTCGAGATCCAGGAGGAGTCGCTCGCGAACTTCGTTCTCGCCGCCAGGTCCCTGCGGGCCGTCCTTCCCGACGGCACGCTCGTCGACGTGCCGGGGAACGCGCGTGTCCCCGGGCGCACCCTCGACAAGAAATCGTTCGAGGCGGGACGTCCGGTCGACGTCACGATCGGGGTGCGCCGGCTGGAGGAGCGGCGGCCGCAGACGGCCGGCAACGGGGCGGCCGCAGGCCAGGCGCGCTTCCTGACCGTGAGCGAGGAGGTCTATGACCTCGATGCCGGCAGGGATCCGGCGAGCGTCGAGCAGTTCGAATATGACCTTCAATTCTTCCTGGGGGAGGAACCGACCCAGGGTTACGAGACCCTGCCGGTGGCCCGCCTCATGTTCACGGGCGACCCGGCCCGGCCGATCCGGCTGGCGCCCGGCTTCGCGCCCCCTTCCCTTGTTCTGTCCGCCTCGCCGGTCCTGCACGCGCTGACCAGGGGAACGGTGGAGCGATTGTCCACGGTGCTGCGCGAGAAGGACGAGGTCCGCGGCGGCGACCGGGCCGGCGATCTGATCCTCTTTCAGGCCCTTTCCGGCTCACTGCCGGTTCTCAAGGACATGGTCCAGGACGGCAAGGTCCACCCGCGCCGCGCCTACCAGGAGATGGCCCGCCTGGCGGGGACCCTCTATTTCCGCGACAAGACGGGCCGATCCTTCGACGAGATCCCGCTGTACGACCACCGCGATCCCGGTCCGGTTTTCGAAAGGCTGCGGGAGCTGATCTACGAGTTGAGCAAGGCGGAGATCGTCCCGCGCTACCGGAAGCTCCCGATGGAGAGGGAGAAGGACCTGTTCCGCGTCGGGCTGCCGGCGGAAGCGAAGGGCCCGGGGGTGCGCATGTTCCTGGAGGTGGCGGCGGTCGAGTCGTCTCCGAAAGTGAAGCTCTTCATGATGACGGCGAAGACCAGCACGCCGGCGCGCATCGACTCGACGCTGAGCAAATTCGCGCTTCCCGGCATCGCCAACGAGGCGCTCCCGGGGCCGCCCCCCGAGCTGCCTTCGGGACAGGCGAATTCCTTCTTCAGGCTCAAGCTCGAGGAGGGGAACGAGTGGCCGACCTTCGTGGTCCCGGGCGGCGTGCTGGCGACCTTCATACTGAACGCGCCTCCGGACCTGAAAATGCACCTCATCGTCATTCCTCCTGGAGGATAGTCAGGAATGGGCAGCGATTTCGACAGGACTCGCCGGAGGCCCGGCACGGTGCCTCCCGGCTCCAGGGCGCGGCCGGGCGCCCGGCCTGCGGCCGACCGCGAGCGGGACCGGGACTTCTTCGACGAGGGAGAGGAGTGGGAAGAGGACACGGTGCCGCAGCGCGGGAGTCGTCCGGCGGCGAGACCGCGCGGTCGCCCTGCCCCGAACATCATCCCGGCCAGGCAGCGGCAGGCGCCGCGAGGCCTCTTCGGATCCAGGAGGCCTCCGTCACGAAGGGGTCGTCCGGCCGGGGGGTTTGATTGGGGAGAGGTTGATGAGGAGGACCAGGGCGAGGCGGAACGTTTCGAGGACGATGGCGGCTGGGAGGCGGAACAAGACCTGGACGGGGCTCCGCTGCGCGCCAGGGGGCCTTCCCGCCGGCCGCGGCGCGGGGCCCGCGCCACGCTCATGGACCTCTGCACGCCCGTCTTCGGCTACGCCGCCATCCTGCCGCGCGACGCCGGTGGCATCCACCCGGGGTACCAGCAGTTCCGCCAGGAGGTGATGGGTGCGCTCCAGCGGATCGAGAGCGAGGCGCCGGAGCACGGCCTCGACAGGGAGGACGCCAGGGAAGCCGTGTACGCTCTGGCCATGTTCATGGACGAGCAGGTGGCGGAATCGGAATGGTCGGGCCGTCCTCAGTGGGCAGGCGAGCCGTTGCACATCGTCCTCCTCAACGACCCGGAAGGAGGCGTCAACTTCTTCGCCCGCCTGGAACGGCTCGGGGATCGTCAGAGGGCGGTGAAGAAGGTCTTCCTCGTCTGCCTGGCCCTCGGGTTTCGGGGCAAGTTTGCGGAGCTCGATCCGGCGCAGCAGGCGGCGAGGATCGGTGAGATCAGGCAGAAGCTCCTGAGGAGCATCCAGGGCCCGCTGGATCGCCAGGAGATCCTGTTCCCCGAGGCCTACGAGCCGGCCGTCCCGCTGGAGGGGCAGGCGCCGCCGCCCCCGAAGTGGTGGGTGGTCGCCAGCCTCGGGACGGTCGCCGTCGCCGTGATCCTCTGGCTGGCGTTTTTCTGGGTGGCGGGCCGCCTACCGGAGCCGACGGAGGAAAGGCTCCGATCCCTCGCGGGCGGGGGACGCCCTCCGGCAGAGAGCCCGGCGGAAGGGGCTGAATCGGCCACCGGCGAGGAGACCGGGCCATGAAGGCGCGCTTGCTGGGGCTCGTCCTTCCATCGGGGGTGGTGGGAGCGATCCTGGGCGGATCCTGGTTTGCGAGCAAGCTCGGCTTCATCCCCCCGCTCGTCTGGCACTACCTCTGGCCGGCCCTCATCGCCTTCGGGTTCCTCCTGCTCTCCGTCGGCGCCCTGGTGATCGGGGCCCGTCGCTGGCTGTGGCCCTGCCTGGCCGGCTTCGTGGTCCAGTCGGTCGGTCTCCTGCTCCTCTGGGCCGACGTCTTTGAAGCGGCGTGGGAGCCGCTGATCTACACCCTGGTCGCGGTGGGCTTCGTCCTCTTCGTCATGCTCGTCCTCTGGCTGGTGGCGACACTGCGCGCCCGCTGGCTGGAGGAGAAGATGCTCAGCGGCGTCGGCGGCGCCGGGACCGATCAGCAGAAGATCGCCGAGATCCGCAGGAACATGCTCGATGCGCTCCGACTTCTGAAGCGCGCCGGCCGCGGGCGCAACGCCATTTACGAGCTGCCGTGGTTCCTGGTCATCGGCCGGTCGCAGGCGGGGAAGACGGTGGCGATCAAGAACTCGGGGCTCGGCCTTCCGGTGCGCAAGGACTGGGTCAAGGGTGTGGGCGGCACGCACACCTGCGACTGGTTCTTCACCAACGACCTCATCTTCCTGGACACACCGGGAGCCTGGGTCACCGAGGGCGCCGGGGAAGAGGGGCAGAAGAACTGGGTCGAGCTGCTGCGCCTGCTCAGGAGATACCGGGGCCGCCGCCCGCTGGACGGCCTCGTCGTGCTCGTCCCTGCCGACGACCTCCTGAGCAAGTCCGACCAGGAGCTCCAGGAGCAGGCCTCGAACGTCCGCCAGGTGATCGACCTTCTTCACGACGAGCTCAAGTTCCGCTTCCCCGTCTATCTCCTGGTCAGCAAGTGCGACCTGGTCGAGGGGTTCGTTGACTTCTTCAAGAGCATCCCGGCCCAGAGACGAAACGAGATCCTGGGGTGGAGCCACGGCGAACCGAACGAAGGCGATCCGCTCCGGCTGATCCCCCTGGGGTTCCGGCGGGTCGTGCAGCGCCTGCAGGCCTACCGCCTCGAGATGCTGGCGCGCATCGCCTCGACGAGGCAGGCGCGCAGGCTGTTCTTCTTCAGCGAGGAATTCAAGAACCTGGAGAGACCTCTCACCACCTTCGCGGGCGTCCTGTTCGAGGCGGACCAGTTCCACGAGGCTCCGGTCTTCAGGGGGTTCTACTTCACCAGCGGCACGCAGGGCGAGGGCTCGCCGCTCGGGCAGGCGATGGCGCAGCTGGCGCGTGCCCTGGGCGTCCGTGTGGGCCAGCCGCAGGCCGGCGGCGAGGAGGAGCCGAAGCGCAGTTACTTCCTTCTCGAGCTGTTCCGGAACCTGATGGTCGGGGATCAGGGGCTTGTGAGCCGCACGGCGATTCACTGGTGGAAATGGCGCCGGGACACCATGTTCGTGGCGTTCCTGCCAGCGGGACTGGCCTCCCTCGGCCTGGTCATGTCCTTCTTTTCCTTCCTCCTCAACAGCGGCACCTACCGGCAGATCAGGGCGGACGTCCCGGACATAGTCCGGCAGCTACGGACCGACTACGGGAGCGACCGCGAACTCACGGGGGAGAGCGTCATCCAGGCCCTCGATCTGACGGATCGGATCCGCTCCTACCACAAGAAGATGACCGGATTCACCCTGTTGCGCGGGCTCGGCATGAGTCGCCCGGGTGACCTGGCGGATCGGACGTTCGAGATCTTCCGCGAGCAGTTCAACCAGTCGGTCCTGCGGCCGACCCTGGAGGCCGCCGAGAGGTACGCGACGGATCCGGAGAACACCTGCACCGATCGGGCGGACGTGCTGTACAGCGTGGTCTGGCTGCGCCAGGGCCGCAGGGAGGAATGGTCCGACGACCTGAAGGGACTGGGGAAAGTGTGGAACGCGGCTGGCCAGGAGCAGGCCGACGTGGCGCGGGCCAGGCTGCGCCAGCAGTTCGCCTACGCGAAGGGGCACGGATCGTCGGAGGAATCGCTCCTGCCCGGGTTCTCCATGATCAAGGTGGCGGAGGGCCTCAGGGAAGGATGCAGCGCCAAGGGGGCCGGGTCATCCCTGGAGCAGTACCGCAAGTTCCAGAAGGAGTGCGGATCCCCCGTCACCAGCTGCGAGGTGACGCAGTGCTGGCGCGCGGCCCTTCCCCGCACGCTGAGGCACCAGAAGGAGGACTACGCGAAGCTGAGGAGCCACTTCGAGGGGCTCAGGGAGGACCTGCAGGCTCTCCGCGGGGAAGAGCCCGAGGCGGTGAAGGCCCTGGAGCTGGTCAAGAAGATCCCGATGCCCAATCCCGAAGCCAACGAATGTCTCGTCGAGTTCAACAGGAAAATCGTTCCGGCGATCGAGCGCTACGTCGATCAGGATCCCATGGTGGAAGACTGCAGGAAGGAGTGGCAGCGCTCCGGCGGCAAGCGCACCATCGTCGCCGAGGTGGTCAAGAAACAGGGCCAGGATCTGGAGGGTCAGGGGAAAAAGCTGTTCGACGTGATGCAGGAATACAACTCGAAGTGCGAGGACGCCCTCCCCGGCTCGTTTTCTCTCGACGCGAACACCCTGTTCCACCTGGCCACCAGCTACCGGCTGACCGCATGCATGGGAAGGGATACCCTGGACTGCGTCCAGCCGGCGAGGAAAGAAAGGCCCGGCCCCCGTCCGCCCGTCGACGGGGTCGAGCCGCCACCCAGGCCCAGGGACGTGCCCGTCATCAGGCCGTCCGACCTCAGCCTGTTCACGCCTGCGAGGCAGGTCTCGCAGAGCTACACGACGCAGGGATGGGAGTCCAAAAAGCAGGAATGGGACGACGATGTGAATTTCGCGAAATCTCTGCCGCCCGCCCAGCAGGCCCAGGAGCTCGCCCTGATCCGCCAGCAGGTCGATGTTTACGCCCAGGGATACTACAGGGCCTGGAAGGGATACCTGGAGGCGCTCCGGCTCAAGGAACGCAAGGGGGCCGTATCAGGATGGCTGAGGTCCCTGGCCGATTCCTCGGAGTTCGGCAGGCTGCTTCGCCCCGCCGCGCAGGCCGTCCCCTCGGAGAGCGCGAACGCCGATCCTCCTTTCGACGTCCTCAGCCAGAGAATGGAGAGTCTGCGCTCGCTGGGGCCGTTCGTCGGGGGGCTGCTCGGGGAGTATCTGAGCCGTCTGGGTCAGATCGCCCAGGACCTGGATGAATGCGAGAAGAACAGCGGTTTTCTGGGCCACTACCGGAGTCAGATCGCCGCCAGGGATCCGGGCAACAAGCTGGTGGAAGCCAGGAACTGGGTCGAGCTGAGAGGAGGGGCCGGGCTGGCCGAGGGGGCCCTGAAAGACATCCTGCTTAAGCCCCTCGGGGAGGCGGAAGAGTTCGTCCGCAGTCCGGACCTGACCATGAAGCAGTGGGGCGACCTGGTGAAGATCTATGCCGGAGTCTCGACCCGCTTCCCGTTTGCCGGCCAGGATTCGGAAGAAATGGTCGATCTGAAGGACCTGACGGCCCTGCTCGGGGGCCAGTCCGGATTGGTCCCGGTCCTCCTGGACGCCGCGAGGAGCCAGAACCTCTCTCCCGGCGCCCGGACATGGCTCGATCGGGCGTCGTCGCTGTCCCGCACCCTGTTCGATGAAGGCAAGGACGAACCGCGGCCAGTCCGCATCAAAGTGACGATTGGGGAGCCGGTTTTCGAGCCTCCCCAAATCAAGGAGAACTTCCAGGTCGACAAGATCCAGATCTACCTGGGAGAGGGAAGCGACTTCCCGTGGAAAGAGGGGGAACCGAGAACCAAGTCGATTGCCGCGCGCCTGCTTGGCGAGGAGTCCAGCACCTACAGCTTCGTCGCCGTCGCCGTGGCGGAGCGCAAGGGGGCCCTGGGCCGGACCTTCGGCTCGAACTTCAAGGAGGCGGAGCTCAAGGAAATCCGGGTCGAGGGCCTCTGGGCGCCCGTCAGGCTGCTCGACAAGGGCCTCCCCCAGGGGCTCGATGAGACGGAAGGGAGGTTCCTCAACCTGGTGTACGTCGTCGAGGTACCCTACAAGCGGAACCAGCCAGGCAAGCTGAAAGTTCCCATCCGGGCCGAGGGGGCCGGCGTGACTCCGCTGCTCCATCTGGTCAAAAACGGCCTCGCGGCGCCGCCGCCTTCCATGACGGGTGAATGACGGCCATGGAGAACCAGTACCTGCCGCTCGGATGCTTCGGGAAGCTGCCCTGCTATGGCGACTTCCTCGAAGGCAGCGTCTTCTTTCCGACCTCCAGGGCATTGAAGGAGTGGATCCTCGAATCGCGGAAGGCGATCGGTCTGGAGGGGGCTGAAAACAACGAAGAAGGAAAGTCGAGGGAGCCGAGGGAAACGCTGGGGTGCCGGTTCCTCTATGGACTCCCGGGGTCGATGGAGCTGGTCGCGGGGGTGATACGTCCGAGCTCCGATCAGGGGGGACGGCGTTATTTCCCCTTTTCGGTCTTCGTTCATTTTCCCCGCAGGCTATATGGCAGGAATCATTCCCTGCTGCCGATGGCCCTCGGGCCGGTATGGCAGGCGCTCGACGAGACCTGGGACAACCTCGGGAACGTGGCGACCAGGGCCGCATTTCAGGAGGTCGTCGGTTCCACCATGATCCCGGGCCCTTTGCCGATCGCCGAGGTCCGCACCGCCTACCAGGGCATGCACCAGGAGACGATCAACCCCACCTTCGAACGCTGCGGGGCACGAGTGGAGGATTTTCTCCGGAACATGCCGGAAGTCGTGGCGCAGCTTCGCAAGGGCACGGAGCCGGATCGACTGCGCCTCGAGCTGCCGGCCTCTTCCGGGGGCGACGCGGCCGGGTTCGAGGCCTCGTTCTGGATCGACCTCCTCAACCATCAGTTCATCTGGCGACGCTTCGAGCCCTCGGTGTTTCTCCAGGAGAGCCCGGGCAAAGAAACCAGTCGCTTTTTGATGCTTTTTGGTATATTAACGGCAACAGACTATCCACTGATCATGGGGAGCGAGGGGACCGTGGGGAAGGTCTTGCGGCCCGCCCGTCCTTCGGACTCGAGCGGCGGACCCCCGGCGCACGATGAGAAGCCGATCACCTACGCAGAAGTTCTGGCAAGGCGCTTCACTGCCGGCTCCAGGTTGAAGTCGGACGCCGCGCAACCGGAAGCGATCCGAGGCGCCGATGAGGCCAGTTGAGCCGACGTGGAGGATCGATGGCTGAAGTAGCGGACGTGGCGGCCGCCTTCACGCCCCGTCTCTTTCCTGCCGATGCGATCCTGGCCCCCTTCAAGGGGCAGAATCCCGCGGGAGAGGACCTCGCTCTCTCGGGGATCTACGAGCAGCTGAAGGAGGCGTCCAGGGCCGACGATCCGGCTGTACTGGGCGGGGACGCCTTCAAGCCGAAGGGCGGCTGGAAGACGGCCGACTGGGGCCAGGTCTCCGAGATCGCCACCAGGTGCCTGAAGGATCGCTCCAAGGATTTTCGCGTCGCCGGATACCTGGCCAGGGCCCTCGCCGACCGGAACGGCCTCACCGGGATGCGGGAGGGAGCGTGGCTGCTGGTCGAGATCCAGAACATGTTCTGGGATCATCTCCATCCACTGCCCGACAGGATCAAGAACCCCGACAAGTCGAAACCGGGGAAGGTCCTCGACCCGGTGCCCCGGACGCAGGATCTCGAGGTGGTTCTCGCCCACTATGCCCGGCTGCTGGAAGGATACCCGCCCTGCCCGGACACAGAGGACGACGAGAAGATCGACAAGGTCCTCCTCAGGGTCGAGAACCTCGGCGCCGAGATCGATCGACTCGACGCGTTGATTGACGAGCGGTATCTCAACCGCGGGCCGTCTCTTTCCATCGTGCGCGAGCCGCTCGAAAAACACGAACGGAGTTACCGCGAGCTGCGCCAGGCCCGTGAGGATGCCCGCCGTAACGCGGCGGAGGAGGCCGAGCGGCTGAGGCGCGAGCAGGAGGCCCAGGCGGCCCAGGACGTGGCACGGCTGGCGAGCGAGCAGGCGGCAAGGGAACAGTCACTGAAGCAGCTGGGCCTGGATCCCGCCGCCGTCTCCACCGGCCCGGGGAGCGAGCCGCGCAGCCGCGAGGACGTTCTGGGACAGATCGCCCACCTCGCCGGCTGGCTGAGAAAGAACGATGCCGCCGACCCGGCCGCCTACCGTCTTCCGTTGGTCGCCTCGTGGTCCGCCCGGGAAGCGGGTGCGCCCGAGGGTGCGCCACCGGGGGCCGCCCGCGTCGAGCTGAAGCGGATGGCGGATGCGAAGGCCTGGGACGACCTGGTGACGGCCTGCCGTGCGTCGCTGACCCAGCCATGGGGACGCTGCTGGCTGGATCTGATCTCCTACCTCGCTCTGGCCGTCGAGGAGCTGGGCAAGCCCGGGCTTCCGGCACTGGAGGACCTGAAGGAGGAGGTGCGGCGCCGTCTGGCGCGGTCACCGGAGTTGCGGCGCGCGACCTTCAGCGACGGTACGCCGGTCGCAAGCGAGGAGACTCAGGCCTGGCTGGACAGCGTCCTCGCCGAGAAGCCGGCCGGCGACGGGACGGCCGGCGCACAGTCGGGGTTCCCGCCCGAGATCGTCTCGCAGGCGGAGGGGCTCGAGGACGCGGAGGCCCTGGTCCTTCTTCAGTCGGCCGTGGGGACGGCGACGTCCGAGCGGGAGAGGTTCCTGATGCGCCTCGATCTCGCCGAGTTCTGCGCCCGGCGGGAGCTCGGCGTGGTGGCGGACGCCCTGTTCCGCGAGCTGGCCGGGGCGGTCGACAGGGCAGGGCTCGACCGCTGGGAGAGCCCGCAGCTGCTGGCCCGTGTCTTCGAAGGTCTCTACCGACAGGCCCAGCAGGGCGAGGGCGGGACGGAGGACCGCCAGCGGCTTGCCCGCCAGGCGTTCGAAAAGCTCTGCCTGCTCGATCCAGGGCGCGCACTGAGAAACCGGTCATTGTGAGGAAGGAAAGAAAGGAGAGAGGACCATGGGCAAAGACGGGATACAGCAGAAACTCGGAAGGAGCCGAGCGCCGAAGGTGCACATCACCTTCGACGCCGCCGTGGACGGCGCCATGAAGAAAGTCGAGCTGCCGTTCGTGGTGGGCATCCTCGCCGACCTGTCCTACAAGCCGATCGTGGACGAGGAAGGCGACAAGGTCCCGGTCAAGAACCGCAAGTTCAAGGAGATCGATCGCGACAATTTCGGCGACATCATGGCCGCGATCGAGCCGGAGGCGAGCGTCCGGGTCGACAACAAGCTGGACGCCTCCGGCGGACAAGTGGGGGCCAGGCTCAAGTTCCGCTCCATGGACGATTTCAGGCCGGAAAACGTGGCGCGGCAATTCCCGGCCCTGAAGGAGATCGCCGACCTCCGCGAGATGCTGGCCGACTGCAAGCGGAAGATCGACGGCAACGAAAAACTCGAGAAGACGCTCAACGCCATTCTCGACAAAACGATGCAGGTGACCGGTGAGAAGGCCGCCGGCGTCAAGAAATCCGGGGAGATCTGACCATGTCTGAACAGACCGAAAAACAGACGAGCGCGGACCAGGGCGCCGGCGCCGAGGCCGCTCCGGCGGCAGCGGCCTCCAAGGACGTCCTGGCCTCGATTCTCAGCAAGGAGACGATTCAGAACGTCGAGAGCGCCTACAAGCCGAGGACCGACAGCCAGAGGGATCAGATGACCCGCATGCTCGAGGTCTTCGTCTCCCAGGCTGCCGAGGGCCACATCCAGAGGACCCAGGCGCTGGAGGAGTCCCTGGACCGGGCGATCGCCCGGCTCGACGGCCTCCTGACCGCCCAGCTCAACCCGATCCTCCACCATCCGGAGTTCCAGAAGGTGGAAGCCTCCTGGCGCGGGCTCCACTATCTGGTGCAGCAGTCGGAGACGAGCGAGACGCTCAAGCTCCGGCTGCTCGACGTCAACAAGAAGGACCTGATGGACGACCTGTCCAAGGCCTCCGACTTCGACCAGAGCGGGCTGTTCAAGATGGTCTACGAGGGCGAGTTCGGCATGCCCGGCGGCACGCCCTACGGGGCGCTCATCGGCGACTATTATTTCGGCAACAACGATCCGGACCTCGCCCTGATCGAGAAGATCTCGCAGGTCGCTGCGGCGGCGCACGCTCCGTTCTTCGCCGGCGCAGACCCCTCGGTGTTCGGGTTCGACAGCTTCACCGAGCTGATGGACCCGCGGGACCTTTCGAAGAAGTTCGAGGGGGCGGATTTCGCCCGCTGGCGCAGCCTGCGCAAGAGGCCGGAGTCGGTTTACGTCGGGCTCACCCTGCCTCACACCCTCGGCCGCCTTCCGTACGGCGAGAAGACCGACCCGGTCGGCGCCTTCCGGTTCGAGGAGGAGGCGTCCGGAGAGACCCACCAGAACTATCTCTGGACCAACTCCTCCTGGGCCTTCGGCTCCCGGCTGACCGATGCCTTCGCGAAGTACGGCTGGTGCACGGCGATCTGCGGGCGTGAGCTCGGAGGGACGGTCGCCGGCCTGCCGGTCCACACCTTCCCGACGGACGAAGGGACGATCGACGCCAAGTGCCCGACGGAGATCGCCATCACCGAACGGCGGGACGCCGAGCTGGACAAGCTCGGGTTCGTCCCGCTCTGCCACTACAAGAACACCGACTACGCGGTCTTCTTCGCCGCCCAGTCGGTCAACAAGCCGGATGAGTACCAGGAAGCGTGGGCCACCGCCAACGCCGACCTGATGTCGCAGATCCCGTACGTCATGGCGGTGAGCCGCTTCGCCCACTACCTCAAGGTCATGCAGCGCGACAAGCTGGGCAGCTTCCGGGAGCGGGATGAAGTGGAAAAGGAGCTGCAGGACTGGATCGCGAACTACGTCCTGCTCAACCCGGAGAAAGCGGGGGACGAGCTCAAGGCGCAGAAGCCTCTGTCGGCCGCGCAGGTCACTGTACACGACGTGGCGGGAAAGCCGGGCCATTTCAGGGCGACGTTCCTGCTGCGGCCGCACTTCATGCTGCGCAAGATCGACGTCAGTCTCAGGCTGGTGGCTCAGCTCGATCAGCCTTCAAAGTAGAGGGCGGGCAGAAGGCTGGAAACTGGAGTCAATTCGCCGGGCCGCGATTCTGTCGCGGGCGCCGGGTGAAGGGAGTGTGCTGCCATGGCGTTTGACGCTTTTCTGAACCTCGACGGTATCAAAGGTGAGAGTCTGGACGACAAGCACAAGGACCAGATTGAAGTCGATTCCTATGGCTTCAGCCTCACACAGTCCGGCCGCGGCGTAGGCACGGCCGGCGGGCATGCGACCGGCAGAGTCGATTTCGGCGACTTCTTCGTCAGCAAGGCGCTCGACGCCGCCTCGCCGAACCTCTATCTGGCGTGCGCCAACGGCACGGTCCACAAAAGCGCGATTCTGACGCTCTGCCGCGCCGGCGGAGATAAGCTCGAGTACATGAAGATCGAGCTGAAGGACGTCATGATCAAATCGATCCAGCCGAGCGGCAACGGACAGGGTGACGTACCTACGGAGACGGTCAACTTTGCCTACGGGTGGATGGGCTGGACCTACACGCAGCAGGACCCCACGACCGGCAAGGCGAAGGGGAACGTGGCCGCGGCCTGGGATCTGAAGGCGAATAAGAAGGCGTAGGGGAGCAAGCGTCCGCGTCGACGGGAGGGCGGGGGTCTGTCCGGCGCCACCCTCCCGCGGGATCGGGTGGATCCGTCATGCAACGTTCGATTCTGAACTGCCTGCTCGATCTGCCCCAGGGCCGGTCCGCGCCGGGCGGGCGGGCCGGCCCGGAGGAGATCGCCGAGGCGATCCGCTCGGATCTTGAGGACCTGCTCAACACCCGGAACCATCACTCCCTGGTCCTGGCCAAGGGTTATCCGGAGGTTGCCGCGTCCATCCTCGGCTATGGCATGCCGGACGCGGACGCGATCCGGTTGACCAGCGAGAACGAGGTCGTGGATCTGCGCGACAGGATCAAAAAGGTGATCGAGATGTTCGAGCCGCGACTCGAAAATGTCCAGGTGAAAATCCTGGAGGCCCCGCGGCCCTTCACGCAGGAGATCGTCCTGGAAATCCGCGCCAGCGTCAGGGTGCGGGACTACGAGGAGCAGGTGGTCTGGAATTCCACCCTCAAGGGGGGGTTGACCAGGCTGGCGAGGGGCTGATGTTCGAGACGCTGGTCCCCTGGTACCAGAAGGAGCTGTCCTTCCTCAAACGGGAGGCGATGCTGTTCGCGCGCCGCTACCCGCAGCTCGCAGCCCGCATCAACCTCCAGGAGAACGATGCCGAGAACCTAGACCCGCATGCGGATCGTCTCATCCAGGC